>CALMGO010000669.1 GCA_937863625.1 uncultured bacterium | reverse complement strand
ATAAGGTGTTCGTAACCGATGCCCGATATGAGCCGTCAGCAGTCGACGCCGTGGAGGCAGGCCAGAGTAACGTCGATTTCCACCTCGTCCCTGTCGGCGGCCCTGACGCGAAGTAAACGGGTTTGCTCGAAGTGTCATTTGGCCTCCGGGGGCGCGCACGCGCCCCCGGTCATTTTCTTGCGACGCCTTCCCGTCACGTCGGGTGCGTTTATTATCCGCCGCGGCGGACAGCCCCCGCCGAATTGTTCTGCCTTCCGGACCGATGCGCCTCACCGCCTGAAGTTTTCCTGCCGGTATGTGCTTTACATGCATTTGGCGCTGTTGTATCCTGTTTGACCGTCGGCCTTCTGGAAGGCACTCTACAGCCTTTGTAACTCCGGGGACACTTATGCCGCTTAAAATCGGTTTTGATAACGATAAATACCTCGCCGAGCAGACCGCCGCCATACAGGAACGCGCCGCTCAGTTCGGAAACAAACTCTACCTCGAGTTCGGCGGCAAAATCCTCTTTGACCTCCACGCCTCGCGCGTCTTGCCCGGGTTCGACCCCAATGTCAAGATGCGCCTCCTCCAGAAGATAAAGGACAAGGCTGACATCCTCCTCTGCATTCACGCCGGCGACATAGAGCGCCGGAAACTCCGCGGCGATTTCGGCATCACCTACGACGTCGACGCCCTCAAGCTCATCGACGACCTGCGCGACTGGGATATCGAGGTCTGCGCCGTAGTCATCACCCGCTTTGACGACCAGCCCGCCGCCAAGGTTTTCAAAACCCGCCTCGAGCACCGCGGCATCCGCGTCTACACCCACCGCGCCACTCGCGGTTATCCCACCGACGTTGACGTTATCGTCAGCGACGACGGATACGGCGCAAACCCCTATATCGAAACGCGCCACCCGCTTGTCATCGTCACCGGCCCCGGCCCCGGCAGCGGCAAGATGGCCACCTGCCTCTCCCAGCTTTACCACGACCACAAGCGAAACGTCCAGTCAGGCTACGCCAAGTTCGAGACCTTCCCCATCTGGAATCTCCCGCTCAATCATCCCGTAAATGTCGCCTACGAGGCCGCCACCGCCGACCTGCGCGATGTTAATATGATCGACCCCTTTCATCTCGAGGCCTACGGCAAGACCGCCGTCAACTACAACCGCGACATCGAGGTCTTTCCCGTCCTCCGTCGCATCCTCCGCCGCATCACCGGTTCGGACTCGATTTATGCTTCGCCGACCGACATGGGTGTCAACCGCGCCGGCTCCGGCATCATCGATGACGAAGCCGTCCGCGAGGCCGCCCGCCAGGAGATTATCCGCCGGTTTTTCCGATACAGTTGTGAGTACGTCATGGGTGGCGTTGACAAGGAGACCATCCACCGCGTCGAACTCCTCATGGAGGCCCTTGCCATCACGCCTGAGATTCGATGTGTCGTCGAGCCCGCCCGCCGTGCGGCTCACGAGGGGCGCGCGAAAAATAAGGGCAATAACGGCATCTTCTGCGGCGCCGCCATAGAACTCGCCGACGGCCGCATCCTTACCGGCAAAAATTCCTCCCTCATGCACGCCGCGTCGAGCCTCGTCTTAAATTCCGTCAAGACTCTCGCAGGCATCCCTGACACCATTCACCTCATCGCGCCCAATATCATCGCATCCGTCGGCTCCATGAAGACCGACGTCCTCGGCAGCCGCTCGGTAAACCTCGACCTCGAGGAGACGCTTATCGCCCTTTCCATCTGCGCCGCCGGCAATCCCGCCGCCCAGGCCGCCATGGAGCGCCTCAAGGACCTCTCCGGCTGCGAGGTCCACATGACGCACATGCCCACCCCCGGCGACGAAGCAGGTCTCCGCCGCCTCGGCGTAAATCTCACCAGCGAACCCAATTTCGCCACTAAAAGTCTCTTTGAGGCCTGAGAATTCGCGCCAAAATGGCCGGTTGCCGCCGTTTTTCGCAAACCTTCCTCGCATTTGGGGTATAAAGCACGGTTCAAGCGCCGCCGCTCGCATTCGGCATGACTGCACTTTACAGGCTTAGTGGACCGGGGAGGGTCTGCCATGCAAAACAAAATCGATCCGCTTCTTGTTACAGGTACGCTTCTCGTCAAGGCCGGACTCGTAAAGCCTGAACGCATCAAATCAGCCGTAACGTCGCAGATAGGCCACCGCGCCCTCAAATGGCCCGGCAGGATTATCGGCTACCACCTCGTCTGTGACAAGTCCGTCAACGGCGCCGTGCTTGAGCGCCTCATCGCAGCCCGCGACATGGCCGGACTTGCGTGTGACGACGTTCGCATAGGCACCATTGCCGTGCGAAACGGCTTTCTCTCTCAGGATGACCTCGACCGCTGCCTCGCTTACCAGGACCGAGAGCGCACCGCCGGCCGTGTTCCTCCAACCCTCGGCGCCATTATCCGCGAGTGGGCTCTCATGGACGAACACGACCTCCAGGCCGTCATCGACAGGCACTTTGCCTTGAGTTTCCGCTGCGCAAGGTCCTCGGTCGTTGAAAAAGGCCCCGCGGAGACTGCACCGGAAGACGCTTCGCCTGCCCCCGTTAATCAGCCGATATAATACTCAGTGCGGACTTAGCCTGACGTGTTTATTGGTGAAGGGGGTCTATCATGGCCGGGCACGATCTTTTTCTGAGCATTCCCGCCAAAGTGCTCTTGAACAAGGACGCCACGCTTGACGTCTACTCCGACAAGGCCAAGTTGGGAACGCTCATGATGAGCAGGGGTTCCGTTGCGTGGCAGCCTGCGCGCCACCAGAGCGCATTTCACCTCAAGTGGGAGGCCTTTGACGCGCTCATGCAGTCGGCTGGCCGTCCACGAAAGACCTCCGGCGTGTAACCGGACTGTGACGGTGCCGTCACAGTCAACCGCTCGACTCGCTCACGCCACCTGCGGCCAGGCGGCCTCCGCCCACGAGTCTATCTGCACGTACGCCGCTATCGGGTCCACCTTGTCCACGCATATCCGGCCTACAGCCGGTATTTCAACCACGAGCCCGGTCAGCGGATGCTCGCTCACCGAAAACCACCACTGCAGACCCTTCTCCTGCGCCCGTGTGCGCCATTTCCTGCATATTGAATCTGCCTGCTCTCGCTCGGTTCCTGACATGTTGTGCTCCACTACACGCGTTTGCCTCACGAAACGTCCTTGTCGCCATGATGCCGCTTCCCTGCAGCCCTCTACGCTTCGCCGGACTTTTGCAGTTACAGGGCCGCTTCAAACTCCACATTCGAAACTGTTATCACCGCTTCGGTGTAGTATAATCTGTTCACTTCTTTCTCTCTCTTGAAACGGACCGGACCATGAATGTCTTGATTACTGACGCCGATGACCGCAAAGCCCTTGCCTCCGTCAGAAACCTCGGACGCCTCGGTATCCGCGTCATCGCCGCCGGGACCCGCCGCTTTGACCAGGCCCTGTATTCAAAGTACACTACCCTGCAAGTCATCTATCCAAACCCCGTCAAGGACGCCGATGGCTTCGTCGATTGCCTCCTCGACTTCGTGAAACGCGAACCCATCGACTGCATCCTCCCCATGTCCGACTACACGACCATCCCGCTCTCGCTCCACAGGGATGAGTTTCTAAAAT
>CALMGO010000668.1 GCA_937863625.1 uncultured bacterium | reverse complement strand
GGCGCCTGCTTCAATGGCGGCGGCGAACGCCGGGAGAGTATTTTCCGGCGCAACGCTCGACGCGCCCCTGTGCGCGATATTGAGGACCTGCCTCATAAGGCTCCCGGCCTCACTTGCCGCCGAAGACTTTCAGCTGCGGCCGCGGCGCATCATCGGCAATACCTTTTACCTTATACCTGACGAGTATGCGCGCAAACTCGTCAAGCCCGGCCCATTCGTCCTCGTCGAGCTCGAGCGGCGGCCCGCCGTAGACGACAGTCAGCCTGCGGCCGCCTTTTCGCTGCAGGAACCAGACGGGTTCGAGAAAGAACAGCGGGCCGAAGATTTTCGTCGGCAGAGTGGAGACGCTGCTCCACTGGGCCTCGTGGATTCTCTCATAACCCAGCGAAAGCGTCTCGCCGTAGTGCCCCTTGAGGCGCACGGCGTCCCTGTCGGCGATAAGCACCGGCGCGAAGATACAGCGCCATGCGAAAATCACCATGAACACTGCGCCGAAGGCCATCATCAAAAGGCCGGCCCACGGGCGATAATGCCGCCCGAGATAGATGCCGGGCACGACATAAAGAAGCGCGAAAAGCACAAGGCCGAAAACGGCGCTGGTCCACGTGAACTTCACGTTCTTGAATTCGGTCTCATCCGCCATCAACTCACCCTCGCGGCCAGCGCCGCCGCGACCGCGACGACCTGGGCGTCCTTGAAGTGGAGCAGTTGTATCGCCTTGGCCGGGCAGCCGGCAGCGCAGACTCCGCAGCCCTGGCATTTGGCCGGCTCGATTACGGCGACCGAATCCTTTATAACAGGAACTTCGTACGGGCACAACCTCACGCATGTAAGACATGCCGCGCAGAGGTCCTCGTCGACCACCGCGACGGAGCCTCCGACGGTGATGGTCTTACGCGCGAGAACCGTGGCGGCGCGTCCGGCGGCGCCGAGCGCCTGCGTCACGGCCTCGGAGAAAAGTTTGGGGCCGTGGGCCAGTCCGCAGAGATATATGCCGTCCGTGGCGAAATCGACGGGTTTCAATTTCATGTGCGCTTCGAGGAAGAAACCGTCCTCGGTAAGAGGCAGTTTCATTATGCGGCTGACGTCCGGGGCATCGGCATTGGGGACTATCCCCGCGGACAGGACGACCGTCCCGGCCTCGATGACCACCTCATCCTGCAGGTCGTTGTCAAAGACCTTTACGGCGAGCGGAGCGTCGCCGGCGGAGACTTCGGGCTTTCTCTCCGGCGTGTAGCGGATGAAAAGCACCCCCGCCTCGCGGGCGCGGCGGTACAACTCTTCCTTGAATCCGAACGTGCGCACGTCGCGGTAGAGTATGACTACCGGCGTGGCGGGAGAGACGCGCTTGACCTCGATGGCGTTCTTGACCGCCTCGCTGCAGCATACCCGGCTGCAATAGGGGCGGTCGTCGTCGCGGGAGCCGACGCACTGAATCATGACGATGGCGCGGTCCTCGCGGCCGATGGCGACGCCGGGGTCGGCGGCGAGTTTGGCCTCGAACTCGCGCTGCGTGACGACACGCGGTTTTTTTCCGTAGAGATATTCCGAGGGCGCGTATTCGGCGGCGCCGGTGGCGACAATGGTCGCGCCGTGGCTGACGCTGACGTCGCCGGAGGGCGTCTTGACAACCGATTCGAAATTGCCGATGTAGCCGGACTGGGAAAGAAGCGTGCTCTGGGTGAGGACGTCGATAGCGGGATTGGCGGTTACGGCGGCTATCGTCTTTTCCAGATAGTCGGCGAAATCGAGCCCCCAGACGCTCTGCGTGATTTTCGCAAGGTTGCCGCCGAGGGAAGCCTCTTTTTCAACAAGTGTGACCGGGAACCCCTGCCCTGCGAGGCTGAGCGCCGCGGCCATGCCGGCTGCGCCTGCGCCAAGTACGAGCGCCCTCGGCGTGACGGGGACCTCGGTTTCGCGAAGCGGTTCGAGAAGGGCCGCGCGGGCAACCGATGCTCGAACGAGGTCGCGCGCCTTGTCGTTGGCGGCGGATTTGTCTTCCTTATGAACCCAGGAGCACTGGTCGCGGATATTGGCGAGTTCGAAAAGATAGGGGTTTAGCCCCTCTTCGCGAAGCGCCCTTCTGAAGATGGGCTCGTGCGTGCGCGGGGAGCAGGAAGAGACGACGACACGGTTGAGGTTCTCCTCGCGTATGGCGGTCTTAATCCGTTCAAGGCCGTCGGGGCTGCAACTGTACAGGATGTCCTCGGCGATGGCGACTCCGTCGAGACTGCGCGCATATTCGGCAAGGGCGCTCACGTCGACGGTGTCGGCGATATTGTTGCCGCAGTGGCAGATGAAGACACCGATGCGTTCTTCGGAGCCGGCGATATCCTTTTCCTTGGGGAATATCTGAGGGGTGATCTCCGTGCCGCGCACGTCGGCGAGGACCTCGCCTGCGCCGGCTGCGGCCGCGGAGGCGGCGGTTACGGACTCGGGAATGTCCGTGGGCTCGACGACTGTTCCCGCGGCGAAGATGCCTTTTCTTGACGTCTCGGCAGGCGAGGTCTCAAACGTCTCGGGGAACCCGTATTCATTTACGGCGATGCCAAGAGCCTTTGCCGTCTCGAGAGTGCCGCGAGCGCTTTCCATGCCGACGGCAAGAACAACAAGGTCAAACTCCCCGTCGTGGACGACGGAGTCCTCGGTGACGTAGCGGAGGGAGAGGTTGCCGGTCTTCTTGGACTCCTTGACGGTGGACGGCATCGAACGGACGTATTTGACTCCGTAGGTTTTCTCGGCGGCCTCGCGGTATTTCTCGTAACCTTTGCCATGTGCGCGAATGTCGATGTAGAAGACGGATATATCCGCGTCGGCGTTGTGCTCCCTGGTGATGACGGCTTCCTTGGCGGTGTACATGCAGCAGACGCCGGAGCACCAGGGATTTGCCGAGTCGGTAACGCCGCGGGAGCCGACGCACTGGATGAACGCGGTGCGCTTTGGCGGGAGGCCGTCCGAAGGGCGCTTGACATGGCCGAAGGTGGGGCCGGAAGCGGATAGCATGCGTTCGTATTCGACGCTTGTGACGACGTTGGGGTAGCGGCCGTAGCCGTATTCGCCGGCGCGACGGGCCTCATAGGGGCTAAGGCCGGAGGCGAGGATGACAGCACCGACGTTTAAGGTCTCGGTGCGTTCGACGTCGTCGAAATTTATGGC
This sequence comes from uncultured bacterium, assembly GCA_937863625.1. Taxonomy (GTDB): domain Bacteria; phylum Planctomycetota; class DG-23; order SLPQ01; family SLPQ01; genus CALMGO01. The sequence continues at coordinate 1,622 of CALMGO010000668.1, read as the reverse complement.
GCGGGCCTCGCAGACAAGTTCGCACTTTCGGCAGTCGCTGCATACTCCGCATGAAAGGCAGCGAGCGGCCTCGGCGCGGGCGGTCTCGTCGTCAAAGCCGAGGGCGACCTCGCGGAAATCGCGGGTGCGTTCGGCGACGGGGGCCTCGGGAACGGCATGGCGGCCGGCCTTTGAGCGCATGGTGAGGCGTGCCTCTTCGATGGTCGCCTCGGTAAGCGGGGGAAGCAGCTCGAGTTCTGCGGGCGGCTGTCCGCAGTCAAGCGGGCGTCCCTCGATGAGGTTTGCCATCGAACGCGCGGCGCGGTTACCCGCAGCCACCGCGGCAATGGCAGTAGCCGGGCCGCTTACGGCGTCGCCGCCTGCGAAAACGCGCTCCATGGGCGTGGCGAGCGTAAGAGGGTCGACCTCAAGCGTACGCCAATCGGTGAACTTGACGTCGTCACCAGTGGAGATTCCGTCCGCGTCGACGGCCTGGGATATGGCGACGATGACGGTATCGGCGGGCACACTGAAGGCGCTGCCTTCGACGGGAACGGGCCTTCGCCGGCCGGACTCATCCGGCTCCCCGAGGGTCATGGCGACGGCGCGGATGCCTTTGACTTGATCGTTTTTGACTTCGAACGCTTCGGGCGCGGCGAGGAATCTGAAGATGACGCCTTCGGCTTCGGCCTCGGCCTGCTCCTCGGCGCTTGCGGGCATCTCCTCGCGGCTGCGGCGATAGAGGATAGTCACGCGGGACGCGCCGAGCCTGACTGCGGTGCGCGCTGCGTCCATGGCGGCATCACCGCCGCCGATGACGACGACGTTTTTGCCTATGGCGACATCCGCGCCGGAATTGACCTCTTCGAGAAACTTGACCGCGTCGCGGACACCGCGGGCGTTTTCACCTTCGATACCGAGCGTGATGCCTTTCCAAGCGCCGATGGCGACAAAGACCGCTTCGTATCCTTCGACCAGAAGCGACTCGACGGTGGCGTCGCGTCCGAGTTTGAAACCGCCCTGGAACTCGACGCCGGTCTTTAATATCTCGTTTATCTCGAAATCCAACTCGTCCTTGGGAAGGCGATATGCAGGGATGCCGTAGCGCATCATGCCGCCGGGTTTCTCGCGCTCGTCAAACACCTTTGCCGTGTAGCCCGCCTCGGCGAGTCTCATGGCCGCCGTGAGACCTGCAGGCCCTGCGCCGACGACGGCGACTTTGCGCGCGGCCTTTGCCGCGTCAGGCTCCTGCGGCGTTCTCTCCGCAAGAAGGTTTTCGCTGCGGACTTTGTCGGCGATGTGGCGCTTGAGCGCCATGACGGCCACAGAGCCGTCTATGGCGGAGCGTGTGCACTCAGCCTCGCACGGGTGATAGCAGACGCGCCCGCAGACAGAAACAAAGGGATTGGTCTCGCGGATGAGTTCGTAGGCTTCGAGAAATCTGCCCTTTGCGGCAAGGGCGACATAGCCCTGGACATTGGTCCCGGCGGGACACGACAAGCGGCACCTCGGGAGCCCTACCCTCTCGATGGCAAACGCGCTCGGTACGGCCTGCGGGTAGCGGCGGCCGATGGCCTTTCGCGTTGCGAGATTCTGGTTAAAGGGGTCGTCGATTTCCACGGGGCAGACGTCGAGACAGTCGC
>CALMGO010000667.1 GCA_937863625.1 uncultured bacterium | reverse complement strand
TAAGAAGAATGGATGGCTTCTACAGACGATGGGATGTGGAACTTGACTCGCCGTTGAGCCAGTCGGACCTTACGGAGTTCAGCAACCGACTCGGACATACCGTCCTCCATTCGTCCGGTGTTCTTTTAGCCAAGATCGAGAGGATTTGCCAGGAGCTTACATTCCGTTGTGGCTTGACCGGCCAAACCATGTTCGGGCACAAGGCCGCCGAAGGGACAGGCTACATCGCAGGCGTCTTGCAGGGCCGTTCACGATTGGCGGGACAGCGCGTGTCGTTGATCGAACTCTTGGAGCCATTACAGCATCTCTTGCACATTATCTCAGAACTCAAGTGTGAAGGCGTTGACACATTTGTTGAGGACGTGCAACGCGCACTGGACCTGAGCCCGAAGATTCCTGTGCGGCTTGTCAAGGAAAACGGGGCCTACGAACTGCATAGAAAGGGAGAGCATCTCATCGACGACAAAGTCGTTAACGCAGTTCTTCAAGGGCTGGGAGACTTTCCAAAGACCAACGAAAAACTCGGGAATGCTCTCCGCTTGTTTCTTACGGGAAACATCAGCCAATACCCCGACGTAGTAAACAACCTGCGATACGCGCTCGAGGACTTGTTGCGGGGTGTGCTTGGTAACAAGAAGACCCTTGAGAATCAAAAAGAGGTACTTGGCAAGTGGTTTGCCAAGCAGGGGGTCCACGCAAATCTTGTAAACATGCTTAGCGGCATCCGAGAGAGGCTAGCCGACTACAATAATGATTTCGCCAAGCACCCCGGCGAAACCAAAGATCACAAGCCGTCCGAAGCAGAGGTAGAGTATGTCATATATCAGACAGCCGTCTTCATGCGCCTGATCCTTGTGCTACGACATCAGCGCGAACGTAACTAGGCTTCGTGAAGGTATGCCGCCGAGGGCACGGTGTCGAACGAAATGTCCCGCTTTTGCGCAAACTACTCAAGAATAGATGATAGCGCGGACCTTTACGGAGGACGGAAATGTTCAAAATGATTGAGGTGGTAGGTGTTTCGCCGCAGGGGTTCTCCGAGGCGGTCAAGTCCGCCGTCGACAAACTCCTCGCCGCCGGCGAAGACGTGCATTTCTTCGAGATAGTAAGCCAGCGGGGCTCCGTCAGAAACGGCGCCCTCGCCGAATACCAGGTCACGCTCAAGGCCGCCGTCGAAGTCGCCAAACGGTAGCCCCTGAAGGCGCTTGATTTCCCCTCTCAGTAGACGCATACTGGTCAGACGGCTTTTGAGAACGCGCCACTTTCGAAAAATAGAACAACTGGAGTGCAGACGATGAAAGTACTCTTGCTCGGAGTCGGCATGCAAGGCAAGGCGGCCTTGCACGACCTGTGTCACAACCCCCTTGTAACCGAGGTCATCGCGGCCGACCGGGACAAATCCGCCGTCGAGCGCTACGTGCGCGAGCGAGGCTATGCAAAGGTAACGTCTGCGGCCGTCGACGCGGCAGACCAAAGAAGTATTGACGCGCTTTTCGCAGAGCAGCCCGCCGTGGCGGTGGACCTTTTGCCGGTTGATTTTCTCGGCGCCGTGGCGCGCTCGGCCGTAAGACACGAGGTACATCTCGTCAACACGTTCTACGTCGTGCCGGAGGTCGAGGCCGCCTCGAAAGACGCCGGGGAAAAGGGCGTCACGATACTGCCCGAGTTCGGCATGGACCCCGGGATAGACCTCGTGCTTCTCGGCGAAGCCTTAAGACGCATGGACACCGTCAGCGAGGTCTACTCATACGGCTCCGGGATCCCCGAACCGTCCGCTGCGGACAACCCGCTCAAATACAAAATCACATGGACGTTCGATGGCGTCCTCCGCTCGTACAAACGCCCCTCGCGTGTCATGCGAAAGGGAAAGGTCGTCGATATCCCGGCAAGCGAACAGTTTGCCCCTGAGAACGTGCATATCGTCAGCGTCGCCGGCCTCGGCGAACTCGAAGCATTTCCCAACGGCGACGCCACTCAGTACGCCGAGTTTGTTGGCGACAAGACGCACCTCGCGGAAATGCACAGATATTCGTGCCGGTGGCCGGGGCACGCGGCGTTCTGGAAGAAGATGAGCGACCTCGGATTTTTGGACGACGAGCCGGTTGACGTCGGCGGCTCGCGCGTCTCGCCGAGAAGATTCGTGGCGGCGCTTCTCACGCCGCAACTTCAATACAAAAAGGACGAGAGGGACGTCGCGTTTCTCCGCGTCGACGTGCGTGGGACAAAAAACGGCCGCAGGGAAAAGGTGGTATTCGACGTCCTGGACAAAAAAGACCTCGCGACCGGCTTTACCGCGATGAGCAGGACCGTCGGCTTTACGGCAAGCATAGGCGCAGGGATGATATTATCCGGCGAAGTGTCAAAACGCGGCCTTGCGTCGCCTGTGCGCGACGTGCCTTACGAGGCGTTTGTCGCCGAACTCGCGCGCAGGGGCATCGCCGTCAACGTGTCGTCCGGCGCCTGGGACGCTTGAAGGACGGAGAGTTTCCACCGGCGCGACTTTCTTCTATCCGCGGACGGAAGACTTGAGAGGATTTCATCATGGCAGGCGTCCCGGACATCCGCATAAGGCCTGCAAATGACGCACGTGTAAACTCACGCGGCTCGTATGTCCTCTATTGGATGGCTGCGGCAAGGCGGGCGCATTACAACTTCGCCCTCGACCGCGCGGTTGAATACGCAGCGGAATTGCAGAAGCCGCTTGTCGTCATCGAAACGATTTTTTCCGGCCTCAGATGGGACTGTGAGCGTTTCCACAAGTTCGCGTTGGACGGCGTCGCCGACAATGTCTCGGCATTCGAGAAAACTCCCGCCGTGTACGAAGCATTTGTCGAAGGGAAACGCGGCGAGGCCGAAACACTTATTGTCAAAGCCGTCGCGAAGGCCGCCGTCGTCGTCGCGGACGAATTTCCATGCGGAGAATATCCGGCGATGCTTTCGCGCGCGGCGGAGAAAACGGGAGTCCTCGTCGAGGCCGTGGATTCCAACGGCCTTCTTCCGCTTCGCGCGGCGGAGAGGGTTTTTTCGACGGCGTATTCGTTTAGAAGATTTCTTCAAAAAGTCCTTCGCGAAAACCTCCCCTTCGCGCCGCGAGCCATGCCCCTGGCGGCGGCCAAAATCCCTCCCGCAGGGAAAATCGCCGCGGCAGTG
>CALMGO010000666.1 GCA_937863625.1 uncultured bacterium | reverse complement strand
ATGCCGCGGATGCCGAGGTCGCGGGCATGGGCGGCGTTTTCTAAGATGAGGTCGGAGGTCAGGTCGTCGGAGTTCCAGGCGGTCCATGAGCACCAGACGGGGTCAAGGGCGGCGGGAGTCTCGGGATAGGGGCCGAGGTGGAGGTGCTTTTTGGAGGCTTCGCCGTAGGCGCGCAACGCGTGAAACCATGTGGGGGCGTCGACGTCGGCAAAGACGGCGTCGGTCCAAGTGGTGACCTTACCGGCGCGGACGCCATAGGCCGGGCGGTCGAAACGGAACTGGAGGGTGTGTTTGTAGACGACGAGGGTGTCGCGCTTTTCGGCCTGGCCGGGCATTTCGTTTCTGAAATGAGTCTCGAGAGGCGCGCCGACGATGCCGACGGCAAGGGCGCAGCGGTCGGCCTGGTCGACGAAGGCGACGAAAGGATTGCCCCAGTTATTAACGGTGACGGGGAATCCGGCGGCGTTTTCCCACGAGGAGAGGCCGTGCTTTAAGGTGGGGTAGAAACGGCCGCAGTCGGGGACGATGACACGGGAGAAATTGCGCAGGACCTGGCTGAGGCGGTAGGTGACGTGGTCGAGGTCGAACTCGGCGTTGTCGGCGCGATGGATGGAAAGGGAGAGAACGGGGCCTTTTACGGTTTCGAGGACGTAGGGCCCCTGCTCTATCCGGCCGTCAGCCCAGGGGACATCGTGGAACGTTACGACGGCGTCAGCTGTGTGGAGGACGACTTCGAGGGAGGGCAGGTTTTTCATGGCGTCTCCAGGTTATAAATGGTACGAGAGCGCGCCGGACGCGGTATTTACGGCGAAAAGGCGAAGAGAGCGGCCGGAGTGCGGTATATATTAGCGGCGGGAGGGGGAAATGCCAATGTTTCCCCCGATGAGGAGCGGGTAGAGGCTAAACTGAGAAAAAATGTGGCCGTTTGCCAAAATGCGAATAGAATTGCGCGGTTGGTGTAAATGGGGATAGGGGCAAAGGCGATGCAGCCCTCGGACGGAGAGATAATTGCCCGGTGCCAGAACGGCGACAAGGAAGCATTTGGCGTCATCGTGAGGCGTTATATGAAGCGGGCGTACTACGCGGCGCTGGTGATTGTGGGCGAACATAATGAGGCTATGGACCTGTCCCAGGAAGCGTTTGTAAGGGCATTTAAGGGTATAAAGCGATTCGACACGTCAATGCCATTTTTTCCATGGTATCACCGGACACTCAAGAACCTCTGGATCAATCGCGGCCGCAAGGGGCGCGGGGTGAGATTTCACTCGCTATCACCCACCGACGACGAAGACCACAAGCAACTGGAGATAGAGTCGCCGACGGAAGGGCCGTTTGTGGCGGCGGAGAAGAGCGAGATGGCGGAGGTACTCGCGCGGGAAATGGACGCACTCGACGCGGACAAGCGCGAGATACTGTATCTGAGGCACTTTGAAAACCTGAGTTACCGCGAGATGGCCGAGACTCTGGGAATCCCGGAGGGGACGGTCATGTCGCGGCTCCACGGTGCGCGGCAGGCTTTGCGCGCGAGAATGGAGAAATACCTATGACGACGGACGGGAAGGAACCGGCGGCGTGCCGGGAATATGAGATGTTAATGATGGCGAAGATTGACGGCGAGATATCCGCCGAGGACGACGCAAGGCTCAGTGCACACATGACGGGCTGCGCTGCGTGCGCGAAGGCATACCGGCAGTATGCGGGGATCGCGGAGGCGACAAACCGCGTTCAACTCAAGAAGGTGGCGCCGGAGCAGTGGGATATCTACTGGAACAATGTCAGCAACCGCATGGAACGGTCAGTGGCGTGGGCGATCGTGGCGGCAGGAGTGCTGGGCCTGGTGACGTACGGCGTATTTGCGCTGCTTGTGAGGCTCGTGATGAGCGAGAGCGTGGGCTGGTGCATAAAGGCGGGCATAATCGTACTCGTGACAGGGATGACGCTTCTTTTCGCGTCGGTGGCGCGGGAGAAGATGGCGCTCAGGAAGACTGACAAGTACAGAGGGGTCAGGCGATGATAGCGGTCACAACGGAGACAGTGCCGGGCAAGAAAATCGTGGAGGTTCTGGGGATCGTAAGAGGCGCGTCGGTGCGGGCGGCGCCGTTCAGCGGGGACATTGTGGCTGCGATGAAGAACCTCATGGGCGGCGAACTCGAAGAGTACACGAAAATGGGGGCGGAAGCGCGGGAGCAGGCGTTTGACCGGATGCTGGCGCAGGCGGAGGCGCTGGACGCAAACGCGGTGGTGGGGGTGCGGATGCTGTCGTGCGGCCTGGTGCCGGCGGCGGCGGAGATGATATGCTACGGCACGGCGGTCGTGCTGGCGGACGAATAGGGGGCGGGGCAAAGCCGAGAAGCCGGAGTTCACCACTAAGGACTCGAAGGACACGAAGAAAAGCCAAGCAAAGAAAACGACACAGAACATCTTAAGAACCTGTCCTCACGCAAAGGCTCCAAGTTTACCCACCGTGGCGGGGACGCAAAGAAAAACAAACCCTATCTCACGCAGAGCACACAGAGAGCGCAGAGAAAGGCTAAACCAAAAAGAAGAACAACACAGAAAACCTTGGAAGCCTTTGCTCACGCAGAGAAAGGCTAAGGCAGAAACATAAAGCAAGGCGAAGGCGAGAAGCACAAGACAGAAAAGATTAGAGACCTTTGCTCACATCACACGAAAGGCGGGCGCATGCCATG
>CALMGO010000665.1 GCA_937863625.1 uncultured bacterium | reverse complement strand
AGCTGCCCCTAAGGACACCGAATACCATCGTGCTTACGCCCGTATACGTAAACAGCCGGAAAAATTCGATAAGCCCCGGCTGGTCCTTGAACTTTCTCTTTAAGAGCGCCGCCACGCCGATAAGCATCGCCCCGTACAAAAGATCCCCGAAGCACATCCCGAAAAAGAGGATGAACGTAAACATGACAAACGGAGTAGGGTCAAACGTGCTGTACTTGGGCAGCCCGAACATCCTGACCAGGAGCCCGGCCGGCCTCACAAAGCGGCTCCACTTGAGGCTGACCGGCGGCTCCTCCCCTTCGGGAGACTCAGTCACCGCAATCGCCGCCTCTGGAATCGCCTCCTCCATGTCGCGACGCAGCCGTTCGAGGCGCGTGCGCTTTACATAGCCGCGCGCGGCAAAGACATTGGCGCTGCTCACTAGCATCGCCTGCTGCGAAAGCCTCGTCCTTTCGCTCTCCCACCAGGCAAGCGCCAGCTGGTGCCGGCGGATGTCTCCGGCCAGTTCATGCGCGGACGCCAGAAGCGCGTCCTCTTTGACCGCCAGCTGCTCGAGCTCTTTGTCGATGCGACGTCTCGCATCTTCTATCGTGCCCGATATTTTCGGTATCTGGTATTCCCTGAGGCCGTAGTCGGCCGCTATTTCCTTTAGAATCGCCGCATCGGCCGCGGCCGCGGCGAGTATGTACACCTTCGCGTACTTGGTCTCGCTTGCTACGTCCACGCTTATCTTCTCGACGACTCTCTCGTCATCGACAAATCTCGCCGACGCCTCGCTCGGAGCGCTTGCGACCATCACCGCCACGCGCTTTGCGGCTCGCAGTGCGCCGATGTCCGACTTGATAAACGCGAGGTTGACCAGGCGCTCCCTCTCCGCCTGGAGCCTCTCGCGCTCTTCGGCGGCGGCCTCTATCTCGCTTCTCAAGTCCTGGCAGGTGGAGTTTATCTTCTCCGTGTCGACCGTATCGGCGGCCTTGCGGATGTCTGTCTTGCTTGCTCGTATCCTGACAGGAAAGACGCTTGTCAGAAAGTCCGGTTTGCTGTCGGTATGTTCTGATAGAAATGATACGACAAAGCCCAGGCGCGAGGCTTGAGTCTCCGCGTGACCGGCGTCCTCCTCGATCGGCGCAAACCGCCGCCGCCACTCCTCGCCGGTCTCCGTGAACGGCTCGACGTGGATTTCGCGGCGCGCAAAAAGCCATTCAACCAGTTTCGCCTTGTGCGCGGCCGGGACAAGCACGGTGACGTGCTCCATCCGTTCTATGCTCATTTGGGGGAACCCTTGGCCTGCGATACAACCTTGTCTGCGGCCTTGTCGATCGCGTCGCTTTTTATTGACTGTACGGCCTGCACCGCAGCCCGGTACTCAGCGTCGATCTCGGCGACCCTGGCCTTGCGCTTCTCGGCCTCTTTGGCCTCGATTTCGGCCGTCCCCTTCCTCGTGCGCTGCGCGAGCTCCTCAAGAGCCGCTTTTCTGCGAGTCTCGGTCTCGTCCTCAATGGCCTTGACGTCGGCGGCGGCCTTCTTGTGGATGGACTCTGCGCGGCTGTCGAGGTCTATGAGCCTGGAAACAATGTCTTCTACCACGTTGCCCCCTGTCTGAGGCGTCTAATGGTGAAAATGCGAATACCCTAAGGAAAAGTCTACACCTCCATATCGGGTTGGTCAAACGCTTTCTTTAGCGTCTTTTGGCGGTGCCGCCCGTCATATGCCCTTGCAGTGCTGTTACTTGCGTCACAGTTATCCGCGCTGCGGCGCGCCGGTCACGCCGGGCTTGCCAAACGCCGTCCTTTATGCTACCCTTGTGCCTCTCTCTGCGGAGGTCAAAGATGATAAAAAGCACTACCATTCTATCCGTCCGGCGCGATGGGCAGGTCGCCGTCGCCGGTGACGGACAGGTCACAATGGGCGAAACGATCGTCAAATCCGACGCGAGAAAGGTTCGCCGCCTCGGCGACGGGAGCGTAATCACCGGTTTCGCCGGCTCCACCGGCGACGCCATGGCCCTTCTGGAGCGTTTTGAGGTCAAACTGAAGGAATATCCCGGCAATACCGCCAAGGCCGCCATTGAACTGGCCAAACTGTGGCGCACCGACCGCAACCTCCGCCGACTGGAGAGCCTCTTAATCGTCGTCGACCGCGAAAAAAGCCTCCTCCTCGGAGGCGCAGGCGACGTTATCGAGCCGGATGACGGCCTTCTCGCTATTACAAGCAGCATTGGCCAGCTGAAGATCACAAGATCAATAAAATCAGGAAAGAATCCTGTATTCCTGATCGCCAGGAACAATCCGGCAAGGACCAGGATCACTCCTATTATCACCCTGTTATTGGTAAGATTATGGGATTCACGGCCTGAAAGCCGGTGGTCATCCCTGAAGTCACTTTGAGTTTCC
>CALMGO010000664.1 GCA_937863625.1 uncultured bacterium | reverse complement strand
ATGTTGATTGACGACGGTTGGTTTGGCCCCGGCCTCGACACCGACCTCGACTGGGTCGCCAATGGCGACTACGAGCCCGACCCACAGAAAATCCCCGACATGAACGCCCTCGTACAGGGGCTTCACGATCTGGACATGCGCGCCATCCTCTGGATGGGCCCCGTCACCGTCTCTCCCGACTCCCAGGCGTTTAAGAAGTTGAAGCCTCTCCTCCAGCACATTGACGGCGTCCCTCACGTCCACAAGGCCAATAAGATGCACGCCCTCTGTGCCTCCAATCCCGACGCCCGCCGCTACATGATTGACATGATGGTCGACCTCCTCACCCGCTACGACGTCGACGGTTTCAAGGTCGACCTCTATAACAACATGTCCCCCCGCCAGTGCAATGCCCCCCATGAGCACGATTGCACTTCCAATATCGAAGGCCTCGACCGCCTCATGCACGACATGTGGCATGCCATCCGCGAGGTCAAGCCTTCCGTCCTCATGGAGTTAAAGCAGAATTATGGCAATATCCGCGCCGCTCAGTACGGCACCATGGTTCGCGCCGGCGACAGCCCCTACGACACCGACATAAACCTCGAACGCGCCATCTACGTTGCCGCATACGCGCCAGTCACTCATAACGATTACGCCGTCTGGACCGCCATGGAGTCCCCGCGCGACCTCGCCATCATGCTCATAAAGCAGTTAATCGGCGGCGTGCCCACCTTCTCCGTCAATCTTGCCGACATGCCCGACCTTCATAAGGACATCCTCCGCGGCTGGCTCTCACTCTACCACGATTGGAAGCCCCTCTGGATGGGTAACCGCGTCACGCCTCAGACCGGCACGCTTGATGTCTGGGAGCGCGTTGACAAGGATCGCGCCTGGTATGCCCTCATCTATGGCGCAGCCGAGGTCGCCGTCGAAAAGAAAAGCCAGATCTGGCTCTGTAACGGCACCGGCCGCGACTCCATTTATGTAAAAACGGTCCGCCCCTTCACAGCCGAGGTCAAAATCTGCGACCCCGCCCACAAACTCGTAGATTCCGGCCGCGTCGAATTCGCCGATACCACCTCCCTCGACATCCCCCCCGGCGGCTACGCCATGATCAAATCCCGCTGAAAGCTTCATGGGGCACCGCACACATGATGAAGACACTCGGCGCCACTTCGTCTTCCGCTCTCTTCTAAAGGCCGAGATGCAACAGTATGGTCTGGGTGCCGGTTCCGTTTTTCAGAGATCTTGCGCCCGGCAACGAAGGATATATTGACGGTCAGTCTGAGGCAGATTAACATGCCTTAGTTGCGGTCCCAAACGGACTCTACAGGAGCGCTGACATCGCGTCCGCGAACCGTCGTACGCCGGCAGGCCGGCTATTGGTGGCCGGAGAAGGGGGGGGCAAATGGGGCTTGACGGCTTAGAACTCCTTATGGACGTTGAGGAAGAGTTTGAGATAGCCCTCTCCAACGAGGAAGCCTCACAGGCGGTTACCGT
>CALMGO010000663.1 GCA_937863625.1 uncultured bacterium | reverse complement strand
CAATGTCATCCTGCGCTATGCGCTCGGGGGAAGATTTTACACGACGACCTGCGTCGTACGCGCCTACCGTCGCGAGGCGCTTGATGCGCTTGACCTCGAGTCCGACGGCAAGGAGATTCACCTTGAGATTCTCTCCAAGGCGCTTTCGCTCGGACTCACAATCGAGGAAATCCCCGCCACGCTCACCGGCCGCAAGAAGGGCAAGTCCAAGTTTCGCCTGAGAAAGACGAGCATCTCTCATCTTCTTTTCAGTGTCGTGGAGCGCCCCATGATGCTCTTTGGCGCGATAGGGCTTCTTCTAATCGCGGCGGGCCTCGTTGACGGCGCGTATATCATTTACAAGTGGCAGACCGCTACTCTAAATCCCAACCGCCCCTTGATGACGCTTCTGGTGCTTTTGCTCTTAGGCGGCGTCCAGGTCCTTGCCTTCGGGTTTCTCGCCGTGGAAATCGGCATGCTCCGCCGCATGATGAATCGCCTCTCCTCCCAAAACCGCCTCCTCCACAAATCCCTCGAAGACCTCCGCAAAAGGCGGGAAGGGTAGGGGGCTGGAGGAAACGCAGGGACACGGCTACGAATCAAGCACTCAAGAGGTGCAGGGCGGATTTTCAGCCGGCGAGGTAACGGCCCACGACGCCCTTGTGGTCATGCAGGCACCGTTGCCCCGCCACATCATTTACGCGTCTTTCTCTTTGCCTTCCAGCCATGCTTTCACGTCATGATATTCGCGAACCTCGCCTTGCGGCGTCCTGGCCAAAGCCGCAAGAACGTCCTTCTTCTTGAATGCCGGGTCGATGACGTCTATGCGCAACGACCCCTTTGGATTCCTCGTGTAAAACTCCACTGCCGCTTCCCGCAGAAGCGCGCGCAACATGTGGTCGGAGTCCGCAAGCGACACTCCCCAGATGACCCACCAATCCGCCTCCTTCAACTTGTTGTACGCCATACTCCAAATCGCGCCTATCCGTGGGAAGTCCTCGCCCGTCTTGCTGAGCGTAGGAGGAACGATTCCCAATACCAGCCCTCGTCCGCAGGCATTGCAAAACGCGCCTTTCGCAAGCAGCCCCCCGCGCCAGGATGTCTGATTCGGATGCAGGGCAGCATGATTCGAACACGTAGCGTTTGGACAACAGTAGTAATCGAGAGACCCATGTAACTTCAAGAAATACGAGTCTGCAATTGTCTCTACACTTGGTCCGACGGGGCTCTCATCCCAACCGTACATGCCAAGGAGCCCTTTGCTGCGTTCGACAAAGTCACGCACATCCGCACGCTCTTCTTTCCGGGCGCTGTCCTCCACCGGAGTGCCTTTCGCTTGCTTGCCATTCTTCATTCCTTCAAGTGTGCCGTCAGCGATTAGGTCGTAGTTCAGAGTCATGATTGAATCCTTTTCAAAATCAAGATTACTGAACACACGGCAGTGCCTGTCACAGAAAAAGTCGGACCACTTGGCGCCATCGGGATCCTCTGATCCTTCCGGCGGTTTGTTTTCGAGCGGTCGCGTCACAAGCCGCAGCAAGACATAGTCATCAAGTTGTTTTCGGACGAGGGAAAGTTCAAGCCGCCTTTCCTGAGTCACAGGAAGCGCTCCACGTTCCAGATTGTCAAGATACGTCAGTACCTCTTCGAGGTTGATCTTCTCCAGTGCTTTTCCTTTTCGTTTCAGACCACAAAAGGCACAAAGGAATCTCACCAATTCCGGGTACTTCTTGGGCTTGAAGTCTCTCCTTCGGAAGAACCCTTCCATTGTCGGAAGTTCATACTCGCTTGCCGCCGACGCCCCTGCGCCAAGCAGAAGAACGGCCAATCTGTTTTTCTCTGTTTCCTTGTCGATCACCACCGCCTCCTTCACGTTCAGTAGGGCGGGCTTATGGTCCGCGCGATAACGCGCTTCACTACGCTTGCAGCCGGTTACCTACCCCCGCACCGCCTCAAACCCAAATGCCTTCCCATCGTAATCGACTCTGACCGTATCGCCGTCCACAAACTTCCCCGACAGTATCTCCTGTGCGAGGTGGTTTTGTATCTCCATCTGCAGTACTCGCCGCAGCGGCCGCGCGCCGAATACAGGGTCATACCCGAGTGCGGCGATTTCCGCCTTGGCCGCGTCCGTTACCTCCAGCGCCATTTCCCGCTCGACAAGCCGTTTCCTCAAATCGCCGAGTTGTATGTCCACAATCGACTTTATCTGTTCGCGCGAGAGCGAATGGAATACTATCACCTCGTCGATTCGGTTCAAAAACTCCGGCCTGAACGACTTTTTCAGGAGGTCCATGATATCCTTGCGAAGCCCCTCTTCATCAACTGTAATCCTCTCCTGGATTATCTGGCTGCCGAGGTTTGACGTCATGATGATCACCGTGTTGCGAAAGTCGACCGTGCGCCCTTGGCTGTCCGTGAGCCTTCCGTCGTCGAGCATCTGCAGAAGGATATTAAAGACGTCCGGGTGCGCTTTTTCGATTTCATCGAGAAGCACGACGCTGTACGGCCTGCGCCGCACGGCCTCTGTGAGTTTCCCGCCTTCTTCGTAGCCGACATAGCCCGGAGGCGCGCCCACCAGACGCGACACTGCAAATCTTTCCATGTACTCGCTCATGTCGATGCGGACCATCGCGTCCTCATCGTCAAAGAGAAACTCGGCAAGCGCCTTCGCGAGTTCGGTCTTGCCGACGCCCGTCGGCCCGAGGAAGATAAACGATCCTATCGGCCGCCTCGGGTCCTGGAGACCCGCGCGCGCGCGGCGTACGGCGTTTGACACTGCGATTATGGCCTCATCCTGACCGACGACACGCAGCCTGAGGCGCTCTTCCATGTGCAGCAGCTTCTCGCGTTCGCCTTCTAACATCCTTGATACCGGCACGCCCGTCCACAGGCTCACGACTTCCGCGATGTCCTCGCTGTCGACCTCCTCCTTGAGGAGCTTGCGCTCCTGTTGAAGCGCGGAGAGCGCGTCGTTTGCCTTTTCAAGTCTGTCCTGGAGCTCCACGCGCCTGCCGTAGCGGATCTCGGCGACTTTTTCCAGGTTGCCTGCGCGTTGCGCCTCCTGCTCGTCGACCTCAGTCTTTTCGAGTTGCTCCTTGGCCTGTTGTATCTCCTTGATAGCCTTCTTCTCGTTCTCCCAGTGGGCCTTAAGTCCAGAGCGGTCTTCAGACAGGTCGGCTATCTCGGCCTCGATTTTGGCAAGGCGCTTTTTCGAGGCTTCGTCGGTCTCTTTCTTGAGAGCCTGCTTCTCGATTTCGAGTTGCATGATCCTGCGTTCGATAGCGTCAAGCTCCGCCGGCATGGAGTCGATTTCCGTCCTGAGCCTGCTTGCCGCCTCGTCGACGAGGTCGATAGCCTTGTCCGGCAAAAAGCGGCCGGAGATGTACCGGTGCGAGAGCGTTGCTGCCGCCACAATCGCCGAGTCAGCTATCCTCACCCCGTGATGCACTTCGTAGCGCGCCTTCAAGCCGCGCAGTATCGCTATCGTGTCCTCGACCGAAGGCTCGCCTACAAATACCGGCTGAAACCGCCTCTCGAGCGCCGCATCCTTCTCGATGTGCTTGCGGTATTCGTCCAGCGTCGTCGCCCCCACGCATCGCAGTTCCCCGCGAGCCAGCGCCGGCTTGAGAAGATTTGAAGCATCAACCGCGCCTTCTGCAGCCCCCGCGCCTACGACCGTGTGCAGTTCGTCAATAAAGAGTATCACGCTTCCCTCGGCCTGCCCGATTTCCTTCAAGACCGCCTTGAGCCTGTCCTCAAATTCGCCGCGGTACTTCGCCCCCGCAATGAGCGCCCCCATATCCAGCGACAGCACGCGCTTGTTCTTGAGGCCTTCCGGCACGTCGCCCGCCACTATCCGCTGCGCGAGCCCCTCGGCGATAGCAGTCTTGCCAACGCCCGGCTCGCCGATAAGAACGGGATTGTTCTTCGTGCGCCGCGAGAGCACCTGCACCACCCTGCGGATTTCGTTATCCCGTCCGATGACGGGGTCGAGTTTTCCCTGCTTGGCCAGTTCCACAAGGTCCCTTGTGTAGCGTTCGAGCGCCTGGTATTTCTCTTCGGGGTTCTCGTCGGTCACTCTCGTCGCCCCGCGCACTTCCTTGAGCGCCGCAAGCACGGTTTCCCTCGACACGCCGCCGTCGCGAAGTATCTTGCCCGCAGCGCCCGATTTGTCCTCCACGAGAGCCAGCACCATGTGCTCGCTTGACGTGTAATCGTCGTGAAGCGCGCGCGCCTCATCCTCTGCCTTGCGCAGCACGTCGTCAAATGCCGGGCTCATATACATCTGCCCTCCTGAGACCTTTGGCAGTTTGGCCAGTTGGCTCATCGCTTGCGCCTGAATCTGACCCTTGTTGGCCCCTATCCGACTCAGAAGCGGCCCGACCACGCCTTCCTTCTCGATCAGAAGGCCCAAAAGCAGATGAAGCGGCTCCAGCGTCTGGTTCTGGTTTGACCGCGCGAGGTCCTGCGCCCGCGCAAACGCCTCGCGCGCCTTGACTGTCATCCTTTCCAGGTTCATCTATCTCTCCTCGTCCCCAATGTCGCGTGGCTGGAAATGCTTAAGAAAAAGGGGCGCCCGGTTTCCCGACGCCCCTTGTGATTCTCTCTCGTTTTGATGCCGCGTTTTCGAGTATTACTTCACCTCGTAATCGGCATCAATCACGTCGTCGCCGCCGGGGCCTTCGCTGCCTGGTTGCCCGGTCGGTCCCGCTTGCGTCCCGGCGCCATCGTGTCCACTGCCCGGCTGCCCGCCGCCCGGTCCTCCGGCCGCTCCGGCCGTCTGTTTGTACATCTCTTCGGCGACTTTGTGTCCGGCTTTCGTTACGGCGTCCATGGCGCGTTTAATGGCATCGACATCGTCGCCGTCTTTGACCTTTTCCAGGTTCTCGACCTCGCTCATTACCGCCGAGAGTTCACTGGGCGGCACTTTGTCTTTATTCTCTTCCAGCATGCGTCTCGTCTGGTAGGCCAATTGGTCCGCCGCGTTCTTCGTCTCGATGCGCTCCCTTTTCTTCGTGTCCTCTTCGCTGTGCGCCTCGGCGTCCTTGCGCATCCTCTCGATTTCCTCTTCTGTGAGACCGCTTGAGGACTTGATCTCGATCGACTGCTGCTTGCCCGTTGCCAGGTCCTTTGCAGACACGTGAAGTATCCCGTTTGCATCTATGTCAAACGACACTTCGATCTGGGGTATTCCGCGCGGCGCCGCCGGTATCCCCGCCAGTTGAAACCTGCCGAGCGTCCTGTTGTCGCCGGCCATCTGCCTTTCGCCCTGCAGCACATGTATGTCCACCGATGTCTGGCTGTCCGCCGCCGTGGTAAATGTCTGCTTCTTCGACGTCGGTATCGTCGTGTTCTTGTCGATGAGTTTCGTCATCACCGAGCCGAGTGTCTCAATGCCCAGCGAAAGCGGCGTCACGTCCAGGAGCAGTATGTCCTTGACCTCGCCGCCGAGAACTCCGCCCTGGATGCCTGCTCCGACCGCGACCACTTCGTCCGGGTTGACGCCCTTGTGCGGGTCCTTGCCGAATATCTCCTTGCATATCGCCACCACCGACGGCATCCTTGTCATTCCGCCGACGAGGACAACTTCGTCTATTGCGCTTGGGTTTATCTTCGCATCCTTGAGCGCCTGCATGACCGGGCCGCGAGTCCGCTCGGTCAGCGACTTCGTCAGGTCCTCAAGTTTCGCCCGTGTAATCGACATCTGCAGGTGTTTCGGCCCGGATGCGTCCGCCGTGATAAAGGGCAGGTTGATATCAGTCTGGACGAGAGTTGACAGTTCGCACTTGGCCTTCTCGGCGGCTTCTTTGAGCCGCTGAAGCGCCATCTGGTCGCTGCGCACGTCTATGCCCGACTGCTTCTTGAACTCATCGGCGATATGGTCCATAAGCACCTGGTCGTAGTTGTCGCCGCCAAGGTGCGTATCGCCGTTGGTGCTCATGACTTCAAATACGCCTTCGCCGACCTCGAGTATCGATATGTCAAACGTGCCGCCGCCAAGGTCGAACACCGCAATCTTCTCGTTCTTCTTCTTGTCGAGACCATAGGCGAGGCTTGCAGCCGTCGGCTCGTTGATAATCCTCAATACCTCAAGGCCTGCAATCGTGCCCGCATCCTTGGTCGCCTGGCGCTGACTGTCGTTGAAATACGCCGGCACCGTAATGACGGCCTTCGTCACCGCCTCGCCCAGATGCTCCTCCGCTGCCTTCTTCAAATACTGCAATATCATCGCCGATATCTCCGGCGGAGTGTACTGCTTGCCCCTTACGTCCACCTTCACCAGCTCGTCGCTTGCGCCTACCACCTGATAGGGCACCATCTTCTCTTCCTCTGCGACTTCGCTGTGACGCCTGCCCATGAACCTCTTTATCGAGTAAACCGTATTCTGGGGGTTCGTGATCGCCTGCCGCTTGGCCGCAGCTCCCACCAGAATCTCGCCCTTCTCAGTAAAGCCGACCACAGACGGCGTAGTGCGCGCTCCGTCAGGGTTGGCGATGACGGTGGGCTGACCACCCTCCATTATCGAAACGCAGGAGTTGGTAGTGCCGAGGTCTATTCCTACTATTCTTGACATTCTCTCGCTCCTTTTTTCGTGTTGAGAGATTGATAATCGCTATGACTCAACATTTCTATTCGCAAACCACGTGCCAATAAACGCCGCGAACCCGCCGTGCTGTAACACATTGTGATTAAAGGAAATAGGGAAAGTGATGCCTGCGTACCCGGCCTTCGCTGTCTGCCAATGTGGCAGTCTGCTACCGAAAACCCTGTCACACCGGCTACACCGGCAGGTCGAACACGCTTTTGAGTATCTTGCGGAGGTCTTCGAAATTCGATATTTCGTAGTCGGGAGGTGTCTTGGGCGCGAGTTTGCTGTATTTGCCGCTGCGGCGGTTGAGTACCGCGATCATGCCTATTGATTTCGGAGGGTCTATGTCGTTAGGCGGGTTGTCGCCGACGTACATGGCCTCCTGTGGCTTAACGCCTGCCAGCCTGCACGAGCGCTGGTAAAGTTTCGGGTTCGGCTTGGAGATTGCCATCTGGTCGCTGATGAATATCGCGTCGGGGGTCAGATACTGACCGATTTTGAGCCTGACGATCTTTTCGGCCTGCTTTATCGCCGGGCCTGCCGTGATTATCCCTACGATTACGCCCGTTTTGGCCAGGTCCGCCAGGAGATCCACCACGTCGGGATACGGCGCGAGTTCCCGTGACTTGGTCTCGTGGTAGGCCACTACCGCCGAGGCAACGATGATCGCCGGGTTAAGCCCGCTTGTCGCCTCCGACGGGAGTCTCACGAGCAATTTGTCGAAATGGTTGCCGTAATTCGACGAAAACTCCGCGATTACCTCGTCGAGCTCCGCCAGAAGCGTCTCCCGGTCGATCCTCAAGCCCGCCGCAATCATGGCATCTGCGCTGTTCGAACGCGCCCGCTGGGCGAATTCGCTCGTCGAATAGAGCGTATCGTCGATGTCGAAGAATATCGCCTTGAGCATTTACCCGTCCTTTCGCAGCGGCATTCTAACCCCCAGCCGCCCGCCGCGTCAAGTTCCCACCGATCTGAACGTGCCCTTCGCCGCAGACCTCCTGCTCCTCTCGCGTGCCTTCAGGCGGCCGTCCGTCGCGCCTGAAGCCCCTTTTATATTGACAAAAGTGCCCCCCTCTGATAAAAATAGAGGGTTCGGTAACTTGCGTATTCCCCTGTCCTTTTGCCTTTTCGGAGGCGGTCTTGGCTGATAGAAGTATCGACGAAATCCGCGAGGGGATTGACCGTCTCGACCAGCAGATCGTCACCCTTCTGAATGAACGCGCCAAACTCGCCCTTGAAATCGGCAAGGTAAAGGCCCGCGAAAATCGCCTTCCTTACGCCGCCGAACGCGAACTGGCCGTCTACAAGCGCCTTTCCGCCATAAACCAGGGGCCCTTGCCGCTGGAGGCGCTCAAAGCCGTCTACCGCGAACTCATGAGCGGGTGTCTTTCGCTCGAACACCCGATAGTAGTGGCATACCTCGGCCCTGAATACTCCTTTACCCATCTGGCCGCCAGGCGCAAGTTCGGCTCCACGCTGCACTACCGGCCGCAGCCAACTATTGCCGCTGTATTTGACGAGGTCTCCCACGGTCGCACGACCTATGGCGTGGTCCCTATCGAGAACTCCACCGAAGGCGGCATCTCGGACACTATGGACTGTCTTGTGGCGACGGAAAACAAAATCTGCGCCGAGATAGTCATCCCGATACATCTGAGTCTCTTGAGCCTCTCGCCGCGCGAAGAGATAAAGCGCATCTACTCCAAGCCGCAGGCTCTCGCCCAGTGCCGCATCTACCTTGCCACGCACTTGCCGCACGCCGAGCTCGTCGACGCAGCCTCCACCGCCCGCGCCGCTGAGATTGCCGCGGAAGAGTCCGGCGCCTCCGCCGTCGCATCGGCCGAGGCCGGTGAAGCGTACGGGCTCAAGGTCGTCGCCGAAAATATCGAGGACGTCGGCCTCAACGCCACGCGTTTCCTCGTCATAGCCCGCGAATATTCAAAGCCCAGCGGCAACGATCGCACCAGCATCACTTTCTCCATCAAGGACGAGGTCGGCGCCCTGTTCAAAATGCTCGAACCGTTCCGCAAGGCCGGCATCAACCTCACTCGCATCGAGTCGCGCCCGTCCAAAAAACGCGCATGGGACTACGTCTTCTTCGTCGATCTCGAGGGGCACATCGACGAAGAGCGCGTGGCCGCGGCCGTCGCCGAACTCGAGGACCGCTGCAAGTTCCTTTCTGTTCTCGGATCGTACCCCTTATCGAGGGAATGGGTCCAGCGATGATTATAGTACTTAAACCCGGCGCTTCCGACTCCGACATCGACCACGTGCTCGACCGCATAAAGTCGCTCGGCTTCGAGACGATGCTCTCGCGCGGCGTCCAGCGCACCATTATCGGAGTCATCGGCGAGGAAGAACGCCTGCGCGAAATCGCCCTTGAGGCCATCCCCTATGTCGAGCAGGTGATGCCTGTCCTCAAGCCCTACAAGCGCGCAAGCCGCGAGTTCCACGAGGCCGACACCGTCGTCGAAGTGAAGGGCACCGCATTTGGCGGCGGCGCCTTCGGCGTCATAGCTGGCCCGTGTGCAGTCGAGAGCGAGGCCCTCGCATTCGCCGTTGCCGAAAAGGTCAAGGCTGCCGGCGCCGGCATCCTCCGGGGAGGCGCTTACAAGCCTCGCACTTCCCCCTACAGTTTCCAGGGCCTCAAAGAAGACGGCCTCAAAATCCTCCGCGCCGCCGCGGATAAGTTCGGCCTCGGCGTATGCACCGAGGTCATGGACACGCGCGACGTCACTCTTGTGGCGCGTTACGCCGATATTGTTCAGATCGGCGCGCGAAACATGCAGAACTACAACCTCCTCTCCGAGGTGGGACTGCTTGAGAAACCCGTTCTCCTGAAACGCGGCCTCTCCGCGACGATCAAAGAGCTCCTCATGTCCGCCGAGTACGTCCTGCGGCAGGGCAATGCCCGCGTCATCCTCTGTGAACGCGGTGTGCGCACCTTCGAGGACTCCACAAGAAACACGCTCGACCTCGCCGCCGTGCCCATCGTCCACAAGAATTCACACCTTCCCATTATCGTTGATCCTTCCCATGCCACGGGCAGGTGGGACCTCGTGGAGCCCATGGCGATTGCCGCCATGGCTGCCGGGGCCGACGGTATAATGGTCGAGGTGCACCCGAATCCCGAGATGGCCCTCTCCGACGGGGCCCAGAGTATAAAGCCCGAAAGGTTCGAATCGCTCATGGCGAGGTTCAGGCAACTCGCTCCAGGTTTCTCGAAAACGCTCAAGTAGAAGAGTCTCCGTATACATGACCAGGGAGAATGTGATGAGAAAGATGTTCATATGCGGCAACTGGAAGATGAATACCACCGCAGCCGAGGCCGTCAGGCTCCTCGATGGGCTGAAGCCCGCCGCGGCCGCCGCGCCCGCCGTTGAAGTCGGCGCGTGCCCGCCGTTCGTTTATCTCGCAGGCGCTTCCGCCGCGCTCAAAGGTTCTGCGATCGCGCTTGGCGCTCAGAACATGTACTTCGAGGCTTCCGGCGCCTTCACCGGCGAAATCTCCGCCTCCATGCTCACCGATGTCGGCTGCAAATATGTCATTCTCGGCCACAGCGAGCGCCGTCACGTGTTCGGCGAGGGCGACGAACTCATAAATAAGAAAGTCCGAGCCGCTTTCGCGGCAGGCCTTATCCCCATTCTCTGCGTCGGCGAACTACTCGAAGAGCGTGAGTCGGGCAATACCGAGGCCGTCGTGAAGCGCCACGTGACCGAGGGGCTCCGCGGTCTGGCCGCCTCTGATGCCGCCCGTATCGTCATAGCCTACGAGCCGGTATGGGCCATTGGCACCGGCAAGACCGCCACGCCCGAACAGGCAAACGATGTGCATGTCTTCATACGCGGCCTGCTCGCGGAGCTCTACGACGTTGAAACCGCCTCCGCCATCCGCATTCAGTACGGCGGAAGCGTGAAGCCGGACAACACATTTGACCTTATGAGTTTGCCTGAAGTTGACGGCGCCCTCGTCGGGGGCGCCAGCCTCAAGGTCGACTCCTTCTCACAGATTATTAAAGAGGCCGCCAGGGCCTGCAGCTAACGCTTTCTTGGAGGAAATCGTCGCATGAGTATTGTTCTGACAGTTCTGTTCATACTTATCTGTCCGTTGCTGATCTTCATCGTCCTTGTTCAGGACCCCAAGGGTGGCGGCCTCGCCGGCGCTCTTGGCGGCGCGGGCGGATCGAGTGCATTCGGCGCCAAGACGACTACCGTCGTTATGAAGGCCACCGTCGCTCTTGGCCTGGCATTCTTCCTGCTGGCGCTTGTACTTGCCTGGTTCCTTCGCAGCGAAGAAGTCGCTATTCCTTCGATCCAGGAAAACGCGCCGCTCAGCGCTGACGCCGTGATTCCCCCCGGTGGTGACGTATCTGCGCCTGCCGCTTCCGATGCGCAGTCTGCTGCGCCTGCCGATGCTGTCACTCCTGCGCCCGTGGATGCGCCGGCAGCGGTACCGGCAGCGGATGCTTCCCCTTCGTCCGAAAGCGCCCAGTAGGTCGCGTTTTGTTCTTACGGTCGGTCCTGCGGTTTCTTGCCCGACTGGCCCAGGGAGAGTTTTGTGAATAAGTTCGACATAGAGTCCATACTCATAGCCGACGAGGCGCTTCTGGAGGGGCATTTTCTGCTCCGCTCCGGGATGCATTCCTCGCGCTACCTCCAGTGTGCGAAGATTCTCCAGCATCCTGATCATTCGGAAGCCGTCGCAAAAGCACTGGCCGCGAAACTGAAGGGCGCCTCTGTCGACGTCGTTCTTGGTCCCGCCACCGGCGGCATTATAGTTGCCTATGAACTTGCCCGCGCGCTTGGCTGCCGCAGCATCTTCGCCGAGCGTGTCGATGACGCCTTCACCCTGCGCCGCGGGTTTGAGATACTCCCGGGCGAAAGCGTTGTCATCACCGAAGATGTCATTACCACAGGCGGCGCCGCCCAGGAAGTAGTCGAACTCATCAAGAAAGCCGGCGCCACCTGCCTGGCTGTCGCAGCACTTGTGAATCGCTCCGGGAAGAACCCGTTTCCCGTGCCGTTCCACTACCTCTACGAGCTTCAGGCCCCCACCTGGGACGCCTCCGAGTGCCCGCTGTGCAAGGAGGGCAAGCCCGTTGAGAAACCCGGCTCCCGCGCGGAGGTCAAGCACTGATGGCCAGGTCCATGACCGGTTTTGGAAGGGCTCAGTACAACGGCGAACGCTATGCCGCCGAGATCGAGGTGCGCAGCCTCAACAACCGCTACCTCAAGGTCCGCATGCATACGCCTTCGTCGATTTCGATTCTCGAGGCGGAGATGGAGGACTTCCTCCGTTCCAAGCTCTCCCGCGGCGCCGTCGACATCTGGATAAAGATAACCGATATCTCGCCCGCTGATGCGTTCAAGGTCGACCTTGAAATCGTCCGCAAATACCGCGAATTCGCCGCCCTCCTTTCCAATGAAATGGGCATCCAGGGGCATCCGACGGTTTCCGACTATCTTGCCCTTCCGGGCGTCGTCGCAGCCGCAGGCCAGGATTCAGACGCCGTTACCCCGCTGCGCCCTGTCGTCATGGATATACTTGGGAAGGCCCTCGACTCGCTGGACGCCATGCGCCTTCGCGAAGGCAGGGCCCTTGCCGAGGACATTCGCAAGAGAGCCGGCATCCTCCGTGACATCGCCGCCGAGATAAAGAAGCTTGTTCCCGATGTGGTCACCGGCTATCGCGACAGGATTTTTGCGCGCGTTAATGAACTCCTCCGCGGCTCAGGTGTCGAGATGGTTCAGCAGGATCTCCTGCGCGAAGTCTCGGTCTTTGCCGAGCGAAGCGACATCTCAGAGGAACTCGCCCGCATAGAGAGCCACCTCGGCCAGCTTGTCGATACTCTTGATGCCGACGGCGAGCAGGGCCGAAAGCTTGAATTTGTAGCACAGGAACTCCACCGCGAGATAAACACCATCGGCTCCAAGGCCAACGACGCCAATATCTCCCGACTTGTCGTTGATGCTAAGGGCGAGGTTGACAGGATCCGCGAACAATCGGCCAACCTCGAATGATGACCGGAGAAGCTGATTCACAGGGCGCCTTGTTTGTAATAAGCGGCCCATCGGGGGCCGGAAAATCGACAATTGTGTCGCGCCTGAAGCAATTGCCTGGCGTCTTTTACTCCGTGAGTGTCACGAGCCGGTCGAAGCGCCCCGGCGAGAAAGAGGCCGTTGACTATCATTTTGTCGCTCGCGAGGATTTTCAGAAACTTGTAGATTCCTCCGGTTTTGCCGAATATGCTGAAGTCGCCGGAAACATGTACGGCACCCCCAGGGCGCCTCTTGAGGATGCCCTCGCCAGGGGGCTTAAGGCCATAGTTGATATTGACGTGCAGGGGGCAATGCAGATAAAGGAGAAGTTTCCTTTTGCCAGGCTCATATTTATAGAGCCGCCCGGCATGGACGTGCTTGAGCAGCGCCTCCGGAAGAGAGGCACGGAGTCGGAAGAAGTCGTTCGCCGCAGGCTCGATATCGCCCGCGGCGAGATGGAATCGGCGCCAAGGTACGATTACCGCGTGGTTAATGACGACCTTGAAAGCGCCATCGAAAAGACCAAAAACATAATACTGTCGTGAGGTAAGAAAATGGCGAAGAAATACGAAGAAGAAGACGTAATCCAGATGGTCGGCGGGCGCTTCAAGCTCGCTACGCTGCTCGAAAAACGGTACAAGGAACTGCTCTTTGGCGGACGTCCCTTCGTTGAAGTCGAGACTGACGACCCGCTCGACGTCCTCATCGAGGAGATTGTGCAAGGCAAAATAGACCTCATCCCCGAGTCCGAGGCCATTTCAGCCGCCGCCGCCGCGCTCATGTCCGGCGCGACGTCCAATGAGGCCGCCGAGGAGGCTGCCGCGAGGGCCGCGCTTGAGGCAGTCGGAATTGAAAAACCCGCCGATGACGACCTCGTGGTCGATGCAGATGAAGAAGTTGTCGATGACGACGAGACCGTCGATGTTGAAGAAGAGGTGGAAGAGGATGAAGACGACGAAGAGGACGAAGAGCAGGAGTGACCTCGACGGCGCCGATATCATTCTCGGCGTCACCGGCTCCATTGCTGCTTACAAAGGCGTCGCCCTTGCACGCGAGTTCGTGAGCGCCGGTGCGTCCGTAACCGTCGTTATGACCGAAAACGCCGGCCGGTTTGTCACGCCTCTCTCTTTTCAGACCGTCACGAGAAGCGCGGTTATTACAAGCCTTTGGGCCGCCGTTGACTCCTACGACGCCGAGCACGTGGCCCTCGCAAAAAAGGCCGATTGCGTAGTCGTCGCGCCTGCTACTGCCAATATTATTGCCAAAATGGCCTGCGGCATTGCCGATGACGCCCTCTCGTGTCTCCTCATGACTGTGAAATGCCCTGTTCTCCTGGCGCCTGCCATGAATACCGGCATGTTCCTGAGCCCCGCCGTCCAGCGAAATATCAAGACACTGCTTGATTCCGGGGTCAATTTCGTCGGTCCCGCCGAGGGTCGCCTTGCGGACGGCTCGGTCGGCGTCGGCAGGATGTCTGACGTTGTCGAGATTGTCGCCGCCACCAGACGGCTTTTCCAATAGTCTTAGAGCCCTATCGGAAGAAAGCCTTGCATATCGTCGTAACTGCCGGCCCTACAAGGGAATACATTGATGACGTGAGATTCGTCTCAAATCCCTCTTCCGGCCGAATGGGCTTCTGCATAGCCGCTGAGGCCGCCGGCAGGGGCCATGATGTACGCCTCCTGACCGGGCCTGTCTGCCTCGATATTCCTTCCGGTGTCGAGGTCTCTCGATTCGAAACGGTTGAGGAGTTGTACGCTCTTGCCTGCGCCGCGCTTGAAGACGCCGACTGCCTCGTCATGGCCGCTGCGCCCGGCGACTATCGCCCTGCGAGCCGCATAGCGGGCAAACATAAAAAGCAGCCTTCTTTTGCGCTCGAACTCGTCGCTACGAGGGATGTCTTAGCTTCTCTTGCCGTGCGCAAAGCGGACAGGATTTTTGTCGGTTTTGCAGTCGAAACTAATGATGCGCTCGAAAACGCCCGAAAGAAGATACAGGCGAAGTCCCTTGATTTCATCGTGCTCAATACCCCTGCCTCTTTTGGCCGGGACAGGGCCGATTTTACCTTCGTCTTTCCCGGCGGCCGCACGCGCCCGCTTGGCACTGTCGCCAAGACGGATGTAGCCGCCGCTATTCTGAACGAAGTCGAGATTATGTTTCACCAGGATAACCCGCGAGAGGTCTGACAGCGCCGCCATGGATAAAAGCGCCAAGATTCGCATCACAACAGCCTGTGTGCTCGCCGTCGCGGGGGTGTTTTCCGCGCTCAGCATCATTTCCTATCATGCCTCCGACCCCGGAGGAGGAGATTTCACCAGCAGCGATCGCGTCGCCAACTGGTGCGGAGCCGTCGGCGCGTATTTCGCAGGCTTCCTCGTCGAGAATTTCGGCGGCCCGGCCGCCTGCTTCGCCGTCGCGCTGGTCGCGTTCTGGGTCTATCTGCTTTTCTCCTCGCACGGTAAGCTCCTCGACGCGTGGCTCAAGATCGCCGGTTCGGTCATCCTCTTCGTATCCGTAAGCGCCTTGACCGCACATGCCGGAGTGCATCGCTATTTCACCAGTGTTGTCGGCAGTTTCCTCGCCGGCAGAGCCGACCAGTACTTCGGGGCCCTCGGCGCATTCCTGATCCTTTTTCTCATTACGGTGCTGAGTCTCCTGCTTGCCACGGATTTCATGATTATCTCGCCGCTTGGTCGGTTCTTCGCCGCTTCCGTAGCCATCGTTCGCTCTACCGTCGTAAGACTCCTCATCACCACCCCATGGCGTCGCAAGAAGGCCAAGGCCGCTCCCATTCCTACCGGCCGCGTCACCCGTCCCGATTCGCTGCTGCCTCTGCCGAAGGTCGCCCTTTCTTCCGAGCCTGTCGAGACTGCGGTTGTAAAACCGCTCCCCATACTGCCCGAGGCCGAGCTCAAGCGCCCCATAGCCGAGCCGGCCCCTCCGGTGAAACAGGCTCCTCCCGCCCCGAAGCAGCCGCGTCCCGCTGTTTCACATGAGCCCAGAAAAGGGCCAGGCGACTACGTCTTTCCGTCGATTTCTCTCCTCGATGAGTCCGGCCCTGATGACGCATCCGCTGAGGATCAGTATATCCAGGAAAAGGCCAAGATACTCGAAGACACCCTCGGCGAATTCGGCCTCGCCGTCAAGGTCATCGGCGTCGAGCCCGGTCCCGTCATCACCCAGTATGAGTTGGAGCTCGCCCCCGGCATCAAGGTCAGCCGTGTTATCTCCTACTCCGACGACATCGCCATGGCGTTGAAGGCCCCCAGCGTCCGCATCGTCGCCCCTATCCCGGGCCGCGACTCTGTCGGCGTTGAGGTCCCCAATACCAAGAAGACCATTGTCCGCCTCCGCGCACTCCTCGAGGAGCGCCCCCCCGAGAAGATCGGAGTCCTTCCCGTGTACCTCGGACGCGACGCCCAGGGTCTTCCTCTGGCCGCAGACCTGACCGAGATGCCCCACCTTTTGATTGCCGGGGCCACAGGTGCCGGGAAATCCGTCTGCATAAACTCCGTCATCCTCTCCGTGCTCCTGAGCCAGCATCCCGACGACGTCAAATTTCTCCTCGTCGACCCCAAAATGGTCGAGCTTTCCGCCTATCGCGACATCCCGCACCTTATCAGTCCTGTCGTCACCGATATGAAGAAGGCTTCCACCATTCTTGAATGGGCCTGCATACAGATGGACAGCCGGTATGACCTCCTTGCCGCCGCCAACGTGCGCCATATCTCCCGGTACAACAAACTTGGCCCCAAGGGACTTCGCGAGCGCCTCAGTGTGCCTCCGGATGCCGAGATCGAAATCCCCGACAAGATACCCTACATCATCATAATCATCGACGAACTTGCCGACCTCATGATGCAGGCCATGACCGCCGCCAACCTGGCCGGCCGCGCCGAGGTAGCCAATGGCGATTGACGCACAGTACGGCAACCTCCCGTTCCAGGAAGCCATCGACTTCTTCCGGGCCAAAGTCAAAATCCCCACCGACAGCTGGCTCGACCTCCAGACCGTCGAGCACGACACCGGCTTCATGGTCGCCGGCGTCACCAAAGCCGAAATGCTCGCCGACTTCCAGACCGCCGTCGACAGCGCCATAGCCGACGGCACCACCCTCGAAGCATTCCGCAAAAGCTTCGACGACATCGTCCTCAAAAACGGCTGGAGCTACAAAGGCAGCCGCGGTTGGCGCAGCGAAGTCATCTACAGCACCAACATCCGCACCGCCTACCAGGCCGGCCGCTACCAGCAGATGACCGACCCCGACGTCCTCGCCTATC
>CALMGO010000662.1 GCA_937863625.1 uncultured bacterium | reverse complement strand
CCGCTGCCCTGCCTGTCCCCTCCCCCGCTCCTTCGTCACGTGTTTCTCTTCCTTTCCCTCCTCTTTTTTCATCCACCGGTTCGCTTCATAAAGAGCGACGAGTTTGAGGCAGAGGACGCAGCGGAGAAGATACTCACATCGCCGCACCTTGAGAAACGCAACGACGACGAGGTTGTGTCCTCAAGCGATCTGCCGGTGTATCTCAAGGGCATCGCCGGAATGCCGCTTTTGACGCGGGAAGAGGAAGCGGCGCTATTCAGGAAATACAACTACCTCAAGCACCTTGCCAGCGGCGCACGAAAGCAACTCGACATTCGCTGCGTGGACATGGAGATACTCCAACGGGTCGAAAGGCTTCTGGGTGAGGCGGATGCGGTGCGCGAGAGGCTCGTAAGGAGCAATCTGCGCCTCGTGGCGTCAATCGCGAGAAGGCACTACGGCAGAGGCGCGAGCGGGCCGTATCTCATCAGCGAGGGGAATATGGCGCTTCTCGACGCGGTGGAAGCGTTTGACTACTCGCGGGGCAATCGCTTCAGCACGTATGCGGGGTGGGCGATCGTGAGGCGTTTTGCGCGGATGATTCCGGAGAAGGGCCTTCGCATGGCCAGCGTCGAAGAGGAGATTCTCGAAGCGACGGCTAAGGTGGAGGTGGACTATACGGCGCTAAAGCCCGCGGCCATAGCAGAGGGCATCAGCAGAGCGCTTTCGGGGCTCAGCGATCGTGAGCGCGTGGTGCTGGAAAGCAGGTTTGGCTTAGGGGAGGTGCGCAAGCCTCGCACACTCGCTGAGCTCGGCGCGATATTCGGCGTGACCAAGGAGCGGATACGCCAGATAGAGGTGCAGGCGCTGTCGCGGCTCAGGCGGATCGTCGAAAACTCATGCCCTGATATCATCCCGGGTTAGTGAATCACTTCGCTGTAAACAGTTGACGAACAACACTCCGGGTGTTACCTTCGAGTCGAGACTCTTGCCCACGGTGATTGTCACTCATCTCCGGAGACCGCATTGATCATGACGGGCTCGCCGGGCGACGCGGACGACGTTCAGGAGGCTTTTCTTTTCCCTTTTACATTGACCGCGCGGCGTCGTTCGGGTTTACTACTACGACAAAAGGAGCCTGAATGACTTCGCAGCCGGACACTCTGGAGAAGAAGCGTTATACTCGCAAGGCGGTGATAGTATTCTGGATCGCCGCTGCGATACTCGCGGCGGGAATAAGCCCCTACTGGCGGATACAACCTGACAGCGCGCTTTACGCGGGCATGGCAAGAGCGATAGCCAGCGGCGAGGGTTACACATTTTCGGGGGAAGTACAATACAGCATTCCGCCCGTTACGCCCCTGTATCTCGCGGGCGCATATAAACTGGCCCAGGCGATCACGCCGGGGGTATCATTGCCGGGGGCGATGTTCTACCTGAACGCGTTCACGGCGGCGGCGGGGATGGCGGCGCTCGTGGCTGCGTTTTTCCTGGTGCTGGAACTGTCCGGGCCGAAGCGGGCGCTGGTTGCAGTCGTTTTGGTAATGACGAACAGGCAGTTTTTCGAGGGGGCGATCGTCCCACTCACCGACATACCGTATTGCGCGCTGTCGTGGACAGCGCTGCTTTTCCTCGTGCGGAGCGAGAAGAGAGGCGGATGGGGCAACCGCGTTGCGGCGGCGGCACTGCTGGCGCTCTCGGTAATGACGAGAGTGGTGGGCGTCACGCTTGTGGCGGCAGTGGCGGCGTGGGGCTTATGGAGGCTCTTTAGAGGCGGGGTCGGGCGCAAGCGCGCGCCAATGGATTTGCTGGTGACGCTTCCGGCAGTCGTGGCGGCGGGCGTGTTTACGATGATAATGCTCTCAGGACGAGGCGGAACAGTCAACTACGTTGACAGCGCGGTCGACGCACGCGGCGCGGGCTTCATGTTCTGGCGCACGGCCAGGAATCTCGCCGACACTCCCGGGTACCTTTTTGAGTCGGTGGCGGGTCTGGAGAGCGCGGCCGGTCTGGGCTTGGCATTCGCGGCGCTGGTAATCGCCGGCGCAGTTAAACTGCGCCGGGGGCCCGCCTTCATCGGGGGGGCGTACATGGCGCTCTGCATACTCTTTGTCACGGCGTCGCATCCAATGCGGCCGCGGTACGTGCTACCGCTCTTGCCGGTGATATACCTTTTTGCGTTCGAGGGCATCGCGATGACGCGGAGATGGGTCGCCGTCAGGCTGAAATCAGATCGCGCGAAGGCGGCTCTGGCTGCGGCGCCGCGCGTCATGACGGCCATGGTGGTGGCGATCAACTGCGTGTATGTGACGCGCGAGATTGCGCGGAATTCTGCGGATGATTTTTACGCGTCATACGCCAAGGGCTACTACCGCGACTACCTGTCGTTGGCGTCTTTGATCTCGCACGACCCGGCGGGGGGAGCCATACTTGCGCTGCGTTATCGCACTATTTGCGCTCTGACAGCTAATCCTGCGGCACGCCTTCCTTACCTGCCGCAGCAAGCCTACAGGCCGACGGTTGACGAACTCAGGCAGTATGCAGCCAGGAGGGGAATTCGCACGGTGGTAATCGACCCTGATGACCGGGAGAGCGCGGAGATGTTGCGGGCCTTTGTTTTGACAACGGCCGGGTGGAGTCAAATCGGCCAGTACGGCAGGCTCGAGTATTACGCGCACGCGGGGGGAGAGGATGAACCGGGCGGTTAATATCTGATTCAGACGGGAACAACCGAATCGCCGGGACGCGGCGTCACATGTTTGAGGATCGCCAGGCCGACAAGCGCGAGAAGAAGCTCCATTCCCGTCTGGAGAAGGCGCCAGGCAACCGTAAGCACCGCCGCCGGGCCGGCCCCCATAGACGGAGTAAGAAGTGCAAGCAATATGCCTTCTCTGACCCCCACGCCTCCCGGCGCAAAGAGCGCCACAAAACCCAGTGTAACGGCCAGAGCGGACGCGGAGATGAAGAGCGGAAGGTCCGCGAAGGAAACGCCCACGACGTTGGCGGCAAGCAGCCACAGAGACACGCCAAAGAGTATCCACTGCGCGACTATGTAAACGACAGGCATCACGTAATGGCGCAGCCTGGGAGCAACCGCGAGAGGCGCCCTTTTTGCGAGACGCAGAAGCATGTTGATAACACGCTGGACGACGGCCGGGTGTATGGCAACTGCGCCGGAAGCCACCAAAACGGCAGTCCAGAACCACGCCATGGGGATTTTCGAACGGGTGGGCTCGACGAGCATCATCGGAACGCCAAACATGAGCCCTATGATGACTCCAAGCACGGTGTTTATCAGGATCGCGCTGGTTGCGATTGCGCTCGAAATGCCTCTTTTGTTGAGCAGGTACGCCGCGCCGACGATGCTCATGAACTTGCCGGGAATGTACTTACCGGCCCTCGACACCCAGGTGACGCCCATCATCTCCAGCCAGGGCGGCACGGCGCAGAATCCGGACAACTGCGCCCTATAGGCGGCTGCGGTCATTACCATCGCGAGGAACATGCTTATCACCGCGCCGACGGTGTTTAGCGGCGCAAAATGAAGGTCACTCCACGTGACAGTGGCAAATCCGCGCGCCAGTGTCCTCGTGATGAAAAAAAGCACGACGGCAAGCAGCGCATACTGGATGATCCTACCGAGTGAAGCCCTTCCGCCGGAGCCTTTGACGTTCAAGCCGCCTCCCTGCACAAGCGCATCGGGGTCTATTCCTTGCAAACATGCCAGTAGGTCAGGACCCGCATATTCGCGGGGACGAGGGCCTCAGCCGTTTCGAGGCAAGGCCATGACAGCCGGGGGAGATACCTGTACGCCCTCGTGGGAAGAAGGTAAGCGGACTCTCGTTCGACGACCTTGAGATTTACAGCCGCTGTTTCCCGTTCGATGTCACAGGGACGTTTGAAATGCAACCGCCTAGCCGGGTCGGGCCGGAGGCGATGCAACACCTGGCTGGCGGCCCATCGCGTTGAATAACTGTTGAGGGTGTCGAATATGATTCTTCCGCCCGGCTTGAGGCTCTCGGCAAGCGACCTGATGATGCTCATCGGGTCGGCATAGTGGAAAAGGAGCCTCAGTACAAGTATCACGTCGAAGCTCTCGGGCGCGAAAGGAGGAGCAAAGACGTCGGCCCTCAAGAAGCCGACATTACCGTGCTCCAAGGCAGTGGAAAGCATCGTGGGGCTGTAGTCGGCCGCGATGACAGTGAAGCCCAACTCCTTCTCGACGTTGAGGAACCGCCCCGTTCCACATGGAACGTCAAGCAGCTTTCCGGGACCGGTCCCAAGCATCCTCCTGACGATTTTCTCGTCACGGTGAAGGGCGTATCGGCCCATCTCCTGGATGTAGGTCCGGGTGCCGCCGCGCGTCGCCCACGCTTCGCGCTTGCTTCTTGCTGGACTGCTGAGATTGCTCATGTATTCGGCACCGGTCCGGTCTAAATCAGGCTTCACACCGTACTGTCATTTGAAAACGACAGGGGCAGGTCATTATAGTGGCTCGGCATTTTTGTACAACCCGGATCGGCCGGACTGCACCTTGGCCAAGACGATGGTCCAGGGAAGCGGGGTCTCGCAACCGATCACGTCAGCGCTCCGGCCGATGAATTTTCTAAAACCGCTTGCGGACCAGTGCTGCAAGTGTCCGGGAGTATTTCCCAAGTGGCGCAGGTACTTGAGCCGGGCCATATTCATGAGTCGCCAGACGGGCTCCCTGGGCACGGACGCGATGACCCATTTGCGCGCGACGCGGCAGGCCTGGCACAGGGCCGACTCGGGGTCGTCGAGATGTTCGAGCACCTCCAGTACAAAGACCGCGTCCACGGATGCGTCGGACCTGTCAGGGGCGTATATCGACTCGCGCGTGACGGGGACGTCCGGATTTCTCTTTTGGGCGGCTTGAACGAGACGTTGCTCGACGTCGCTTGCCTCAAAAGAAGCTCCGGCGGGCAAAATGGCACGCAGGCGCTCGGTGCTGAACCCTTCGCCGCACCCGATTTCGAGCGCGCTTTTCATATCGAGGCCGCTAAGGAGCCTCGCTACGGCGTCGAAATAGCCGTCGAGGAGCCTGCCTGTTATGAAGTTCGTATCAGTGTACTTGCTTTTGAAATCGAACCGGCACTCGCCTTTTCCGGTCATGTTGCCGCGCCCCTTTACTTAATCAAGCCAGAGAAGGCGTCGATGAACGACTCCGTGCAGAACGATTGCTCAAAGACCAGCCTCGCGGCGCGGCCCTTTTCGCGGGAACCATCGAGGTCGGACGTCATATCGCTTATAGCCGCGGCCAGGGCCGCCGAGTCACGCGGCGGGACGAGCGCGCCGGTTACCTGCGGGCGAACCAGTTCGCCGAAGCCGCCGATGGAGGTTGTTATGACCGGCGTGGAGGCGGCGAAGGACTCCAGCAGGACCTGAGGCTGGTGGAAGATGCTCGTGGTTATATAGGGCAGCGCCACGACATCGCAGGCGGCGAGGAAAACAACGGGGTCAACGGTAGACAGAAGGCGGGCGCGTCCGGCACTAAGCATCTTGTCCAACATCCGTGCATGCGCCGGCTTGAGCGTTCCCTTGCCGCTGTGGGCAATGGCCAACACTGCCCCGTCGCAGACTTCGGCAAAAGCCTCCAGGAGAACACCGACGCCTTTGGCCGGAGAAAAGTGGCCGAGATAACCCACTGTCGGCTTGTCGTCCCACCCCATGATGCTCCGGGCCGAGGCACGGTCCGGCACACAGGCGTCCCTGCTCAGGCCGCATACAGGCATCATGTGAACGTTACCTGCGCCGAGGGCAGCGAGCTGGTCGGCCTGGTAGCGGCTGCCTACGATGCACCGCAGCCGGGACCAATCGATCAAACGCGCCCAGAGAATGTGTTTGAAGAGTGCATGCGCGACGGCCTGACGAGTCGGTCCGAGTTCGGCAAGGAGGCGGAGCGTCTGAAGCGGCGTACAGAAGAACGAAAAAGTATTCGCAGTGTTGAGGCTGGCATTCGCCGACGCCGCCATATTGGGATTATTCTCGAGCAGGAGAACAGCGTCAGTCCCGGCGCTCATGGAACGCAGTTTCGCGCGATAGCGACTCAGGCCGGCAAATCCCGGCACATACATGGAGAGTCCCACCCCGGGAGGCACGGTGTAGGCTCCGTCGGGCAGGAGCAAGTCCACATGCCACGCACGGCTCGCCATGCTGCGCGCCAGCCCAAAGAGAAGCGACCCCACGCCTTCGAGCTCGACGGAACGCGGGAAGTAGCAACCGATAAGGATGCGCCGTTTCACAGCGGCGTCGGTCATGGCTCTTCACGCCTATGGTCGGGAGGCAACTTGCCATGCGCGCTGCGCAGGTGGTACAGCGACTCTTCGAGGTATATCCTGTGCCGGTCGAGCATGTCGCCTATTATGCCCATGAAGAGGAGCATCAGTCCCAGCGCGAAAAGCGCGCCGCCGGTAAAGCCCGCCCACTTGTGCGGGGAGAAACTTCCGGCCGACATGTAATGGGCGAGGAGAAAGACCTCGAGGGCGACCGCCGGGATGATAAGGACCAGCGCCAAGGTCCCGAAGAACCGCATAGGCCTGTAGTCGCGATAGCAGCGGAATATTATCCATGAGGTCTTGAAGGCATACTTGACGAGGTTACTCGCGACGCGGCTCTTGCCGAATTCACGCCTGCCTCGGACCTTTATGGGCACCTCGACCATGCGCAACCGCTTGAAAGCGAGGTTCAAGAAGACTTCCTGAGTGTAAGTGAAGTCTCCTATCATGTTGAGGCTCATGGCAGCGCGGCGGTTGTAGCACCGCATGCCGCAGGAGACGTCGTAGAACTTCTGCCCGACAAGCCTGCTGATGAGGCGACTCATCATGCGGTTGCCCCACAATTTGGCGCCGGACATTTCGGGTGTGAGCGCGGGGTCGGCGAAACGACTGGCCGTGGCAAAATCGGCCTCGCCGGCCAGGACCGGCGCGGCAAGGCTCGGAATCGTGGCGGGGTCAAACTGCCCGTCGGAGTCTATCGTCACAATGAT
>CALMGO010000661.1 GCA_937863625.1 uncultured bacterium | reverse complement strand
CTTGACCACCTTCACGGCGGATTCCAGACGCCTCAGGTCCTCGTCCATGAGAATATTGTTGTAGTGATTCTCTCCAAGTGCCGCAAGTACGCAGTGCATGTGTCCCCTTCCGTTCTTTTGTGGGTAACAGGATTCTCGCCAGAACCCATTATGTTTCAACCCCTGCCACAGTGCAAGTCCCAACCGCCCCTCAGCTATCCGCTTGCCGGTGGCGCCGCGAGACGTTATCATTGCGGCCTCACGCTTGTGCGTCGGCCGAGGCGGGCATTCGCGGATAATCAATGCTACAGCCGACGTGCTTGGCTGTGAGACCCTGGTCTGGAGTGTCGGTTAATCTGCATGGAATACTCTGAAAACAGCCTCAGTAGCAAACGCATGTGGTCCGCCGCCGCCCTTGCCCTCATTGTCCTCCTGGGCGGATACCTTCGCTTGGCCCGCCTTGACCTCATGGAGTTCAAAGAGGACGAGTGGATGATGCACTCCGCTGCAGTCGAGCAGGCTCAAGGCGACCTGAAACTGCGCGGCCTCCTCTCAAGCGTCGCCGTGCCAAATCCGCCTGTGGCTGTGTACCTCTTCAGCCTGCCCGCGCTCCTATCTGCTGACCCCGTCATAATGGCGGCCTTGCCCGCGCTTCTGAATACTCTTGCCCTTATCGTCGGCTACCTTCTTGCGCGCATGTGGATGTCTCGCCCAGCGGCCCTTCTTGCGATGCTCCTTTTCGCGGTTTCCCCGTGGGCCGTGTTGGAGTCGCGAAAGATCTGGGCGCAGGATATACTTCCGCTTTTCGTGACGTGTTTCTTCCTCTTTACGGTTTACTACTTTCGCTCCGGCAGGTCGAGTGTTTTAATAGGCATACTTGCGCTTCTCTCGCTGCTCAATCAGATTCATTACGGCACATTTGCTTTCTGGCCCGTCGTTGTTTTTCTTGTCATAGCGCGACGTTCGACTTTCCGGGTTCTGCCCCATGTCCTGGCGCTTGGCGTCTATGCAGTCTTGTGGCTTCCATTTGCGGTGTTTGTGGCTTACGGCGGCCTTGCCGTGGTCACGCCGAATACACAGGTTATTGCAGGTCCCGCTCGCTTTGTCTCAAACCTCGTGTCGGCGATCACCTGGCATGTCTCTCTTATGGGACACGTATCCTTTGACAATGCCTCCGGATACGCGAGTCATTACTTCAGGCCTGCGAGCATGGCTTTTGATTGGTCGGGGATTGTTCTTTGCATGCTCTTCCTTGGTGGCGTTGTGGCGACGATTCGCCGTAGTCTGCGCGAAGAAAGTCTGTGGATTCTTGTTCTGTGGCTTGCCTTGCCTACGGTGCTGCTCTCGTTGAGTAAGTTCGAATTCCACTACATGCTGGCCTGCTACCCCGCGTCATTTCTGATGGCAGGCGTCTTTCTTGACTCTGCGGCGGCATGGTGGCGCAGGATGCTCTCGCTGCCTGCTCTCAGACGTGTCATCCTTGGTGTCTTTGTCTCTATCATACTTCTCATTGCCGCAGGGGAGGCTGTCTTCTTCGAGATGTTTCTCGACCACGTGTCCCTCTGTGGCGGGACCCTTGGCGATTACGGCGTGCCTTACCGGGATAAACTCGCCGTCGCGCGGTATTTTGTTGAGCGTTTCCCGCGCGAGAGCTTCACTCTCATGGATCTCACTTCACAGCACCGAACCGAGAGTTCGTATTATTATCTGTACCGTCTCTCAGGGGGCCGCGGTGCTCTGTTGCCTCTTCAGGTGGAAGAGGGGAGGGTGGTGGCCCCTGTTTACGCGGTCTTGCCTCCCGACGGTGAGAGTGAGCTGGACCGTCCCGGCGGCATGTTCGTATGCGTTGGGACCGTCGGAGTGGGGCCCCTTCGTGTCGTGGAGCTGCGCCCTGTCGAGAAGGCTGGCATTCTGAATAGCCGCCCTGACGGCTCTCTGAATCTGCGCTAAATGACTCGGGCCGGCCGGAGCAATCCGGCCGGCCCGTTTGTCATCGGGGGCTCACATAACGGCCTCTGGTATAGCCTTGGCCGTCATGGTGCTACTTAAAGACAAAAGGCGAAATATAGTCGCCGTGTTCCTTTTGCGCGGCCAGAAGCCTTTTGCGCTGGGCTTCAAGCACGTCGTACAGCGCCTTCGGGGCGTCCGGGACATCCTTCTTATAGACCGCGTCAATGCGGTCGATCTTGGTCAGCCATTCAGGCACGCGCACCTTGAACTGCTCTTCGT
>CALMGO010000660.1 GCA_937863625.1 uncultured bacterium | reverse complement strand
TGCTGCCAGAGGATTTTGAGGCCGGAATAGTTCATGGCGGGCGGATTGGCAAGCGCCGCCTGCAGTACGTCAAGCGGCGGCCTGCGCGGTTCTATCTCGGCGGCAGCAGCGGCGGCAGCAAGAAAAAAGAGCGCAGTAAAAACCGAGCTAAGAGCCGGAATCAGCCTGAACTGCAGGGAGGCCGGCGGTGTCACCGAGGAACTGTTCGACCATTTTGTCATAGTGGTCCGCTTCCAAAGCATCATAATGAGCAGTATCAATCTGGAAAGCCTCGTCAAGGCCGGTAACGTCATCCGTGGCGTCACCGACGGCGGCTGCGTCGGCGGGCGTACCCAGTGAGCGCGCAGCGGTTGACTGCGTCTCAGGGCGGACCACGGTCTCGGCGGCAAGGGCGGACGGCGAGAAGGCGACGTTAGCCCGTTGCGCAGCGTAGTCATTGGCCGGGGAAGACGCCGTCAAAAGCGACTGGAAAAGAAAAACGGCTGCGGCTGCGGCAACGCCGAAGGCGGCCGCAGGCAACCCATACCTTGTAAGATAGTAGGCCCACCCGGCGCGACGGATGGACCGAGATATCTCGGTCCACTGGTCGGGCGCGCTGACGCGGCCGAGCTTCTTCAGGGCGCGCGTACGGCTCGACTGAGTTTCGAGCTCCTGCATGCAGGCGGGACACTGCTCAATATGCCGTTTCATGGCGGCAGTCAGGGTGCTGGGCAGCGTTCCCTCGACGAACTCAAGCATTAGCCCCTGAGATGTCGAGCAATCCATAATCAGCCTCCAGGGTACGCCTGTACCCCTTCTCGCCGAGGGTCTCACCGAGTTTGCGGTGAGCACGCCTCAGGCGGCTTTTGACTGTTCCAACAGGTCGTTCGATAATTTCGGCGACCTGCTCGTAACTGAGACCTTCAAAGTAGCGCAGAGTTATGACGGCCTTTAGCTTGGGCGACAGTTTTGCGACGGCCTTGGCAAGTTCGACTTCGGCTTCGCGTCCGAGAGCGGCTTGTTCGGGTTGTTCGGCATCGTTACGATCCAGGATATCATCGGTCATGGCGTCCGTAGACAGATGCAGTTTTCGCCTTTTCTGCCTCCTGGCCTCGTCAAGGCTGCGATTTACAACGATCCGATAGAGCCAAGAGGAAAAAGACGACTTAAAGAGGAATCCGGGCGCTTCGACGTACACTTTCAGGAAGACGTCATGCACAACATCTCTGGCGCCTTCGTAGTCGCCGACGATTCGATAGGCGGTGTTAAACGCCTTGTCTTTGTAGCGATAGTAGAGTTCGGCGAACGCGCCTTTAGAGCCCGTTCTCACGAACTCCTTTACAAGAGCTTCATCGGTTGCTTCGGCCACTTGAGCCTTCACTTCCCCGTCAGTTATGACGCAAAGCAGGGCGCTTTGTTCCACGCTGCCGTATAAGACATATGCCTTCTACAAGTATATATTCCCTAAAAGGGTTAGCCAACGGGAAATTCGGCGGAAAGCAGGGCCAGGGAGAAACACTTGGATATGCCAATGCCCTTGCAGACTACGGGTAGGTGACGTAGAATTCTTCTTTTGCTCGAATAAGCGAGGAGAATATGAAGACGCTCGGTCAGATGGAAGCCGACATCAGCCAGGCAGTAGTCAAG
This sequence comes from uncultured bacterium, assembly GCA_937863625.1. Lineage (GTDB taxonomy): Bacteria > Planctomycetota > DG-23 > SLPQ01 > SLPQ01 > CALMGO01. The sequence goes on along the minus strand of CALMGO010000660.1, from coordinate 2,219 downwards.
TTTGAGAAGCAGTATATGGGGCGCGGGCCCAACGAGATCCGCAGCCATATTCTGGACGACATGGTGATCGTGCGGCTCAAGGGGGTACTGACGCCGGCGGAACAGGAGCTGGCCAGGACCGGGGGACTTGAACGCGGGATGCTCCTGGTCAAGTCGGTCAGAACTGAACTCATCGAGAAGGCAAGGCCTCTGTTGGAGGCGGTAATAACCGAGGCCACAGGCCGCAAGGTACTGAGCATGCACACGGACCTTTCGACGCGCCAGGCAGAGCGGATGCTTGTTTTTGTCCTGGACGGGGAGGTCAAAGCAGCGACAGGTTGAACGGACGGGGGAGGTTTTCACGATTGAATCGGGTTAATACCTTGCATTTCGAGGCATTTCAGGTAGAATGCGCCAAGCGCGTCGGCCAAACCCTGTGGGGAGAGGCGCCAGGCGGCATAAGAAAGAGGTGAAGGTCGGAAGTTCCTGTGGGTCTTTCCGAAGATAAGCCAACCGCGCAGCGCGCGCCGTTGGCTTTTTTTGCGTAATGACACCACCCCAGGCCGCACCAGCAAACACCATGCACCATCGGAGTGCGCTATAGCAGGATGATGAAAGGGGCAGTACAGTGGATGAAAAGTACAGCAAATTGCTGAAAGGCAGGATGTCGGAGTCGAGCTTCAAGAATCTCTCGGCACTTGCCAACCCGAAATTGTACGCATTTGTCGCCGAATCGGTGGAGTTGTGCAACCCGAAAAGCGTCTTTGTGTGCACGGACAGCGCGGAGGATATCGAGTATATTCGCAAACTCGCGCTTGAGACCGGCGAGGAAAAACCTCTCGCGACAGCGGGGCACACTTATCACTTTGACGGGTATTATGACCAGGGGCGCGACAAGGGCAGCACAAAATACCTCCTGCCTCCGGGAATGAAGCTGGGCGAGAGCCTCAGTTCCATCGCCAAGGTTGAGGGGCTGGCGGAGGTCAGGGGTTATCTCAGAAACAGCATGGTGGGCAGGACGGCACTTTTGAGGTTTTTCTGCCTTGGGCCGGTGGGTTCGCAGTTTTCGATAAGCGGAGTTCAGCTTACCGACAGCGCATACGTGGCGCACAGCGAGGACCTGCTGTACCGGCCGGGCTATGAGCAGTTCAAGAGGCTTAAAGACAGCCCGGAGTTTTTCCGCGTACTTCACTCCTCCGGCGAGACCGAGAATAACATCAGCGTCAACTGGGAACAAAGGCGCGTATATATCGACATTGAAGATGAGATCGTCTACACGGTAAACACCCAGTATGCGGGCAATACCGTAGGGTTTAAGAAACTGTCCTTGAGGCTCGCCATCCGCAAGGCCGACAGGGAACAATGGCTTGCCGAGCACATGTTTGTCATGGGCGTGCACGGGCCGAAGGGGCGCGTAACGTACTTTACGGGAGCGTTCCCGAGTTATTGCGGGAAGACATCAACGGCGATGATTCCTGGCGAGACGATTGTCGGCGACGACCTGGCATACCTCCGGAAAATCGACGGCGAGGTGCGCGCGGTAAACGTCGAGAGCGGGATTTTCGGGATTATAAGAAACGTCGGCGCTCAGGACGACCCGGAGATTTGGAAGGTGCTGTCCCAGCCGGGGGAGGTCATCTACTCGAATATCCTCGTGTCCGACGGCACCCCGTACTGGTTGGGAGACGCCAGAGAAGTACCGGACAGCGGCATCAACCACAGCGGCGAGTGGAAGAAGGGTCACAAGGACAAGGAAGGACAGGAGATTCCGTGCGCGCATCCTAATGCGCGTTACACGTTCCGGCTTCGCAAGCTTGCCAATCTCGACCCGCAAGCAGACGCGCCTGACGGCGTGCGAGTAGGCGGAGTCATCTACGGCGGGCGGGATTCGGACACGCTCGTACCGGTTCAGGAAGCGTTTGACTGGGAGCACGGCGTGATCACGATGGGGGCGGCTCTTGAGTCAGAGACTACGGCGGCAACGCTTGGCAAGGCAGGGATAAGAGCGTTTCAGCCGATGTCGAACCTCGACTTTGTGTCCCTGCCGCTGGGCAAGTACATACAGAACCACCTGGATTTCATCGGCGGCATCGACAATGCTCCGGCGATATTTGCCGTCAACTACTTCATCAAGGGCGGTGACGGAGAATACCTTACCAGCATGAAGGCGAAGTACGTCTGGGCCAAGTGGATGGAGTTGCGCGTGAACGGCGACGCAGACTGCGTCAAGACGCCGACGG
>CALMGO010000659.1 GCA_937863625.1 uncultured bacterium | reverse complement strand
GAGGATGCAGTTTCTGGATTTCCTCAACTACCTGCGAAGCGCAGGGGATATAAATATCGTGCTTGACGCCTCCTTGTCCGGCGCTGTCGGAGAAAGCGATTGGGCGGTCAATGACCTTACGCTAAGTGACGTAAGCGTCGCGGAAGTTCTAAACCTCGTCACCAAAGGCTTTGAACTCGACTGGACTGTCTGGAGCGGCGCAGTTTACATCTCCTCCGCCGACAAGATACAGGCCCTCAAGCAGCATGCCGAATCTGCAGCCGCCCCCTCCGCGGAACTGACGCTCCTCGACAGGAAAATCGAACTCTGCGAAGAGCGGCTCAGATGGGTCAAAGAAAAGGCCAGGGCGGGAGGGGCAACTGGTGATGACGTGACCAAAGCCGAACTCGACCTCGTATCCGCCAAACTGGAGAGGGAGACGCTTCTCAGGCAGCTCGGCGCGGCCGGGGATGTGATGAAAGCCGATGCGGCTTCGCGACCGACCACGCCGTTCCTTACAATGTCCGGTGAGACAAAGACGGTCACGCTTGCCGACGAGGGCCGGCCTCAGGGATGCGCACTGCCGATGGCGGTGGACCTGGATACAGGTGAAACCTTCCCAATACACTCAGATGAAGTAAGCAGAGGCGAGTGGGTGGCCGCGCATCCCGGACCAGACCTCTTTTTCGATGCTCGGCTGGTCCTTCGGGGCGCCAATGCCAATGCCATGCTGTTGCCGCCTGGCGCGAAGACCGCCCCGAATCCCGTCCGTTTCAGTTACAGGCCGAGCGACCACCACGATATAACGGAAACGGGCGTCTATGCCGGATCGCACCCGGCGGTCGGCCGATTTCTCGTCATAAAACCGGGCAACCAGCCGATCTACGTCGAAACGGACGAGGGGGGCATCTATCTTGTTGAGGTCATCGACAAGAAGGAAGACGAGTCTATCACCATAGCATACACGGCACTTAAAGATCCCGCTGCCCCCGATTTCACCCCCCGCAGTGTCTCGCTTACCACCGAAGAGATTGAGAAACTGCGCAAACTGGGCTTTCTTGATATCAACGCGCAGGCAAGCCCGGCGTCGAGTGGCCAGCCTGCCAAGGTTCCTTCCCCCGCCGCCTCGGACGTCACTCCCACGAGAGTCGTCCTCCTTGACGTCGACCTGAAGGGCGCATCCGCCGCGCAGGTGCTCAACTTAGAAACCGGCGAAGCCATAGCAGTCGAGAGGAAGGGGAATCCTGCGGCATTTTTCGCAAATCATCCCGGCTTCAATCTCTTCTACGACAGGCAACTCGTTTTTGTCGGTAATGGCGTCAAAGCCGCGCTCCTTCCCGAAGGGACCACACCGGACAATGTCCCCGCGGATATAGCGTTTACGTACAAAGCCGCCGCCGGAGGCCCGTCGTCCATCAAGGAGCCCGGCGTATATGCCGCCAGTCAGGAGGACCTTTCCTTCCTCGTCATAGAGCCGGACTCGCGGCCCGTCTATGTCGAGACGGAAAAGGGTGCCTGGCTCCTGACTGACATATCTCGCGAAGGGGACTCGGTTTCCTTTAACGTCACCAGACTGAGGTAACCCGGCTCCCGGCCAATGAAAATGAAAAAGGGGCGCCGGACATGTCCGGCGCCCCTTTTTCTATTCAGCGTTCTACGCTTGACCTACCTGCCAACCTTCACACCGTCCTCTGCCGGGAACATGGCCGCGAGCGCATCGCGGATCTCGCCGAAGGTCTCAAACGGAGTAAATGAAATGCCTTTGGAAGTGAGGTATTTCTTGAGATACCTTTTTGCAAAGATGACATCCGCGACAGCGGCAGGGCAGCGGTCGGTGATGCCGTCACCGATGTAGACAGTCGTGTAGCCGTTGCGTCTGGCCTGGCGGATGTGACCTGACTTGCACACGCCGCAAGATTCGCTGCACTCGCCGTCCTGGATGGAGTGCTGCTCCGGAAAAGAAAGCGACGTGCGGCCGTCCGCCTCGACAAGCGCGTTGGCATGCCACTCGACGCCTTCGATACCGCACTTGGCGAACACCGTTTCAACAGACTGTCTGACACCCTGGCTCAAGACGACAAGACTCCAGCCTCTTTGACGCGCGTAAGCCATAAAGTCCTTGAACGTCTCGTCGATGTGGATCTTCTCCCGCACAAGGTCCTCGACCTGGGCAATCGACCCGGCGAAATCGGCGAATTCGGCGGCCATCCTCTCCAGATTGGTTGCGCCGGCGGCGTCAAGTTTCTTCGAGATACTCAGCCAATCGGCAGCGCCGAAGGTGTCAAGCATCAGGTCGATCGTATCCTCGGCGGTGATGGTGCCGTCATAGTCGGTAAAAATAGCGAGTTTCAAATCCGCCTCCTAAGGGGAAAAGTCAGCACGGACATGGTCATCAAGAAGCGCACACCATTATGTAAATCGCCGTGCAAAACACAAGCGCGATGACGCCTTCAGACGGCGGCTTGCTCTGCGATTTTCATGAACCGGTTGCAGAGGGCGTCGGCCTCGGCCGCCGTCGGCGCCTCGGCTATGACCCTCACGGCGGGCTCGGTATTCGAGGGGCGCACGTGCACCCACCTGTCGGGCCAGTCGAGCCTGACGCCGTCGAGGGTGTTTACGCGGGCGTCTCCGGACGCCTCTTTGGCGGCGACGAGCACCTTGGCCACTTTGCCTCGGGCGGTTTCAAACTTTCTCTTTGTAATGGCGTATGCGGGTATCTCGGCGGCGACATCGGAGAGTTTCTTATCCTTGCGTGCGAGCATTTCGAGCACAAGCGCCATCCCGGTCAGGGAGTCCCTCGTGTAGCAGGTGCGAGGGTCGATGACTCCGCCGTTGCCTTCGCCGCCGACCACGCAACTATTGGCCTGCATGGCCGCTGCGACATTGGCCTCGCCCACCTTTGTGCGGACAACCGATGAGCCGAACATCCCCGCCACGTCATCCACCATGCGCGAAGTCGACAGGTTTGCCGCGACCGGGCCCGGGTTTGTCGAGAGAATATGCATCGCCGCGAGCGCCAACGTATACTCCTCGCCAAGGTAGCGCCCCGCTTCGTCTATTATCGCAAGCCTGTCCGCATCGGCGTCCTGGGCAAATCCCACGTCTACATTGCCGTCGGCGGTGGCCTGACACAGGTCTTCGAGATGTTCAAACGACGGCTCCGGGTTGTGCGGGAAAAGGCCGTCAGGAGTGCAGTGGACCTTGGTCACTTCGCACCCGAGCGCCTCCAAGAGGCGAGGCGTGATAACCGACCCTGCGCCGTTACATGAGTCAAGCGCGACCTTGAACCCCTTTGACCGGATGAGACCGACGTCCACCTTGTCGAGTATCTTCTGGATATGGATATCGAGAGGGTCTTTGTCTTCGACCTCTTTTAAGCCTGACCAGTCAACGGCCGTGAAATCGCCCTTGTAGTAGATGTCGAGGAGCCTGCGCCCCTCTTCCTCGGACAGGCATATCCCGTCGGCGCCCATGAACTTGAGCGCATTCCACTCGATGGGGTTATGCGAGCCGGTGATGACGACGCCGCCGTCGGCGGCAAGTTCGTTTATCATGATCGAGGCCGTCGGAGTCGGACAGACGTGGATATCGACAATGGAGCAGCCCGCCGAGAGAAGCCCCGCAAGCATGCTGTGCTTTATCATATCGCCGGACGTGCGCGTGTCCCTGGCGATGACCACGCGTCCGCCGTCAAGATACGTTCCGAATGCGAGGGCGAACCGGGTCAGGAGTTCCGGAGTGAGCGAAGTGCCGACAATACCGCGGATGCCCGAAACTCCTATCATCAATGAGTCCATGGCGCCTCCAGTGAATTACCTACCGTATTGTGCGCCCTGCGGCATCACCGCAAGGCCGATAAGATGACTATACCACCATATCGCCCGCGCGCAATAGCATCGTTTGCCGAGGGGGCTCTCAATGCTATTGGCGGCGCGTCAATCCATGCCCTTTACGACGAGCGATGCTCGTCATTTGCGCGAAAAGCCCGCTCGCTACGGCCTTATCAATTGCCTTGGC
>CALMGO010000658.1 GCA_937863625.1 uncultured bacterium | reverse complement strand
GAGGCGCTTTCGCTCGCGTTTTCAAACGGACGGGACTTCCGGTATCAGAAGGAATCGCTCTACCTTTCGATGCTTTCCCTGACGCTGACGAGGCATGACTACGCGTGGAAGCCGTCGGCGACGATTTCCGGCGACATTACTATGGACGGAAACGGCGATGGCGCCACTGAGACATATACGACCGCCGACGCGACGCTGGAACTCGCGAAAAGACTCCTTGACGGGGGGACGTTTTCGGTGAGGGGCACAGTTGCGCAAGCCGGCGTCGTAACGGGCGCCGGGGGCAACTCCAACGTTGGCGCCGTTTCGGCGACGCTGAGCCAGCCGCTGCTGTCGGGGGCGGGGGCGGCGGGTCGCGAGTCGCTCGTCCAGGCTGAGCGAAGCGTCCTATATGATGCGCGCGATTTTGAACTTTTCCGCCAGCGTCTGGCGATATCGGTAATCACCGACTACTACAATCTTCTGCGGCAAAGGCGCTTTATCGAAAGCGCCGAGGCGAACGTCAAGAGGCTGACGTTTCTTTACGAAAGGTCGGAGGCGCTTTTCAAGAAGGACAAGCAGACGCTTGTCGACAAACTCCGCGCGCTTCAGGAGAAACTCCAGGCCGAAAACCGTCTCAACGACCAGCGCGTCTCGTACAGCCTCGCGCTTGACAAGTTCAAAATCAGCCTCGGCATCACGACCGACAAAAAGATCGAAATCGCCGACGAGGCGATAGAGCCCGAGATAGTCAACGTCGACCTCGATGCCGCCGTGGCAAGCGCTCTTGCCAACCGGCTGGATCTCATGACAGCGCGGGAGCAGCTGGAGGATTCCGAAAGAAAGCTGCATGTGTCGCGCAACAAGCTACTGCCGGAACTTGACATGGTCGCGCGCGCCGGCATAGGCAGCGAGTCCGGGCATAACTTTCTGGACAATGCGGCGGATTCGGGCGGTTCGGCGAGCGTCGGGTTGACGCTTGATCTTCCGCTCGACAAGAAGGCGGAGCGCAATTCGTACAAGTCGGCCCTCGTGTCGCTCGAGCGCGAGAAGCGCGCGTTTTCGCTCACCGAGGACAACGTGAAGCTGAGCGTTCGCGACACGGTCAATAACCTTCATCAGGCGGAAGTGTCGCTTGCGATTCAAAAACAGAACGTCGAGCAGGCGAAGCTTCGTCGCGAGGCGGCGCAACTCTATTTTGAGAGAGGGGAGTACGGGACGCGTGACCTGGTGGAGGCGGAGTCGGCGGTTCTGGACGCGGAGAACGCGTACGTGCAGGCTCAGGTGGATTACGTGATTGCGAGTGTGCAGTTGAGGAAAGACATAGGAACGCTTCGGGTGGATGAGAACGGGAACTGGCGCTGAGGCGGAAGGTGGATAGGGCAATGGAAGCAATAAAAAAGGGCGGCGTCCGTAAGGCGTACCTGATTGTCGCAGCTGCAGCTGTAGCCGCACTTGTGCTGGGGCTTGTGGTAAAGAGCGCGCTCAGCGGGAAGACGGCGACGGAGGGAACGGCCAAGTACACCGTGAAGCGCGGGCCGCTCGATATCAAGATCACCGAGACTGGCGAGATTCAGGCGGCCGACAACATCAAGATAACTCCTGAAATCCAGGGCCAGGCCACGATAGTGGAGCTTGTCGAGGAAGGAGCCCGCGTCAAGAAGGGCGACGTGCTCGTGCAGCTTGACAAGTCTCAGTTGGAGCAGGACGCGGCCAATATGGAGATAACGGTCGAGAATTCGCAGGCGGATCTTACCCGCGCCGAGGAGCAGAGAAAGATTCAGGAACTTACCAACTCCACCGATATCGCCAAGGCCCAGCTTGCCGTGCAGGCCGCCGAGATGGAAGTGGCCAAGTACGGGACGGTGCTCCTCAATGCCGGGGGCTTTCTCGCCACGGATTCGTATCTCGAACCGGGCGCGCCTGAGATGGGAGAGGCGTATCAGCAGTTTCGCGACGCGGAGCTTGCGATCATGCGCGCAGAGACCGACCTCGAAAGGGCCGAGTCCAACTTTGAAGGCATGGACGAACTCCTCGCCAAGGGCTTTGTCACGAAAAACGACTTTATCAGCGAGGAACTCAGCGTGCTGGAAGCCGAGCGCAAGGTGGAGTCGATGCAACTGGCGCACTTCATCCTGCGCACGTACACCTATCCCAAAACACTGGCGCAAAAGGCCAGCGACCTTCAGCAGGCCAATAACCGCCTTACACAGGTCGAGCTCTCCGCCACAAGCGAGATGACGCAGAGGGACGTCGCCATTACCGAGGCGAAGACCGTCTACGACATGAAACTCAAGCAACTGCAGGACCTCAAGGACCGCATCGAAAAGATGACCATCTTAGCTCCTGAGGACGGTCTGGTCCTCTACGGCGACCCTACCAACATGTGGGGCAACACCGTTATCGAAATCGGTTCGACTGTCAACCGCGGTCAGACCATCCTTACTCTGCCCAAGGTCACAAGCATGGTGGCGGCGACAAAGGTGCTTGAGCGCGACGTAAACAAAGTGAAGGCCGGACAGACCGCGATTGTTCGAATGCCTGCGCTTCCGGACCTCAACCTCGTCGGGACGGTCGCAAAGGTGTCAAGCGTGACGTCGAGCGGCCAGCGATGGTGGATGGCCAGCGAAGTAAAGACGTTTGACGTCGAGGTGACGCTCGACACTGCTGACCCGAGGATGCGTCCGGGAATGTCGTGCGACGTTGATATAGAGGTCGAGACGCTGCCGGACGTGCTCTACGTGCCGGTCAACGCGATATTCAAGGGAGGCAGCGGCTACGTATGTTACGTCCTGTCAGGCGGCAGCCCGGCGGCAAAACGAGTGACCGTCGGAGAGAGTAATGACCTGTATGTCGAGGTCACAAGCGGCCTCGAAGACGGCGACGACGTCCTTCTCTACAGTGTAACAGGCGCGTCGGGCCAGTTGGCCGAGGCGGCGCAAGCAGCAACCGGCGGCAGGCCGAGTGCGCCGTCCACCGACGCAGCGACTCAAGGCGGAGGACAGAGCGACGGCCAGAGCAGCGCTTCGCAGGGCGCAACCGACGCTGAGCGCACGGAAAGTAAGACAGGCGACCAGGCTCCTGCCGGTGGAAGCGATAATCCCGCAGGGGAGGCCTCTCCAGGCGCGCCGGCGCAAGGTTCCAGGCGAGGCGGCGACACAACACAGGGCGCGCCCCCGCAGGGCATGCCGCCGGGCGGCGGCGGGGCAGGCGGCGGAGCGGGCCGTGCCGGTGGCGGCGGAGGCCGCGGCGGAGGCCGTGCCGGTGGTGGTGGTGGCGGCGGGGCGGGAAGGTAACCATGACCAACGCGACACAGGAAGAGACAAAAGGCGTCGCCTGGAAACCGTTGCTCGCGGTCTGTGCCGTCGCAGTGATGGCTGTCGGGGTGATTGCGTGGACGCCGCAGCGCATGCGCGCGGCTGAACAGCAGCCGTCCGACACAGCCACGGTCATGGAGGGGCCGCTCGACATTACCGTTTCCATAGACGGCCAATTTCAGGCGGCAAAGTCGACGGACATATACCCCCAGACACAGCGCAGGGCGACGATTACGTGGATAATCGACGAGGGGACGTCGGTGGCGGAGGGCGATGTGCTCGCGAAACTGGACACCGGAGACCTGGAGGACGAGATACTCTCTCGCGAGATGGAGGTCCAGAGCAGCCTCAACGACCTAACGCGCTATCAGGAGGCGCTCAAGATTACGCAGAACGACGCGCAGGCCGCGGTGTCCGACGCTGAGACGAGGCTCAAATTCGCCAGACTCGAGTATGAGAAATACGGCACGGTGAGACTTCTCGAAGACGGGACATTGGATGATGCCGCGTATGAAGGCAGCGACGCTCCCGCGAAAGGCGAGGCTTACCAGGCGTTTCGCGACGCGGCGCTTGAGATTGTGAGAGCCGGAACCGACCTCGAACAGGCGCAGACGGATTTTGACGGGATGGACGAACTCCTCGCGAAGGGATTCGTAACCCGAAACGACTACATCGCGTCTGAACTCGGCGTTGTCGAGGCCGAGCGCAAGGTGGAGTCTGCCAAACTTGCATACAGGATACTACTGACCTACACATATCCGCAGACTCTTGCAGCGAGACTCCAGAAAGTGACCGAGGCTGAAAACGACCTGGAGAAGGCCAGACTTTCGGCAAGCGTGGATATGACATCGGCCAAGACAAGGATTACCTCTGCGCAGCTTCGCTACGAGAACCGCAAGGAACGGCTCGATTCGGACAGGGAGGAACTTGCAAGCCGCACGATAGTCTCACCGGTCGCCGGGACGGTCATTTACGGCGACCCGAGCGAGCCGTGGCGGAGGGACAGGATCACGGTCGGCGGGCGCGCGTGGCGCGGCGAACGGCTTTTTACGATTCCCGATACGTCGTCGGTAATCATAAAGGCGAGAATCCTCGAGGCGGATATCGACAGGGTCAAGGTCGGACAGAAGGCCAGAGTCACAGTCGAGGCCCTGCCGGGGCTTGAGTTTGCGGCAAAGGTGTCGCGAATCGCCGAGTACGCAAGTGCGGGCGACAGGTGGGGCATGGCAACGGCCAAGGGATTTGACGTTCAGTTTAGCGTCGAAGGCAGCGAGGCGAGGCTCAAGGCCGGGATGTCGTGCAGCGTGGAAATCCTGTCCGATCGCATCGAGAATGCGGTGTATGTGCCGCT
>CALMGO010000657.1 GCA_937863625.1 uncultured bacterium | reverse complement strand
TCAGGCGATAAGCGACCGCAAGGTGGTCATAGGCAAGGTTGGCTACAGGAGCGTAGTGGCCGACCCCAAGACGCGCACTTACAGGGTGGAGCTCGATGTCGACAACCCGGGGCAGACTCTCCTGCCCGGCATGATAGTGCGGACGGCGCTCTTGCGGCGGGTGATAAAGGACGCAGTGGCGGCGCCGCTCTTTGCAGTCGTGCCTCGCGACGGGCGGGCCGTGGTATACGTGGAAAACGACAGCCGTGCGCACGAGAAGACGGTTAAACTCGGAGTCACCGACGGGAGGCGCATAGAGATACTCGAAGGGCTCTCAGCCGGCGACAATTTGATAATCGACGGTCAGAGGCAGCTCAAGGACGGGGCGCTTGTGAAGGTCGTCGAAAGTCAGGGGACCAAAGGATGATAGTTACAGACCTGGCTATTCGCAACCGTACGACGGTTTACGTGCTCGCGGTGGCGATATTTATCGTGGGGGCGTACAGTTACATGGCGTTGCCGCGAGAGTCGGCGCCGGACGTGACGATACCGTATGTCATCGTGTCGACTTCGTACAGCGGCGTATCGCCTGCGGACATGGAATCGTCGGTCACCATCAAGATAGAAAACAAACTCAAAAGCCTTCGCGACGCTAAGAAGATCACGTCCACGTCGTCGGAGGGGTTCTCGCAGATAGCAATCGAGTTTGAGCCGACGATAGACATCGACACGGCGCTGCAGAAGGTCCGCGACAAGGTGGACCAGGCCAAGGGCGATATCCCGCAGGAGGCCGACGACCCGGGCGTGCGCGAGGTCAATATCTCCGACTGGCCCATCATGATGATCAATATCGCCGGAGACTTGGACCTCGTCAGGCTCAAGGAAATCGCCGACGACATGAAAGACGACATCGAGAGCGTCAGCGGCGTTCTCGAAGTGAACGTGCTGGGGGCCGAGGAGCGGGAGATACGCATCGAGGTGGACCCGGATCGCCTCTCGGCCTACAGGGTGCCGGTAGGGCAGCTTCTGGCGCTGGTGGAGAGCGAGAACGTCAACGTTTCCGGCGGCAGCGTCGATACGCCCGAGGCCAAATATACGCTGAGGGTGCCGGGAGAATTCACCGACCCCCGCGAGATAGAGACGCTCGTGGTGCTGACGCAGGACGGCAAGCCGATATACCTGACCGACATAGCGAAGATAACGGATACGTTTAAGGACAAGACGAGTTACTCGCGGATAAGCGGACAGCAGTGCGTGACGATATCGGTCAAGAAACGCGCCGGCGAAAACGCAATTATCATCATCGACAAGATCAAGGGTATCATCGCCGCCTGGGATAAGAAGTTTCCGCCCGGGGTGAGCGCCGAGATATCGCAGGACGAATCCAAGATCATCAAAGACATGGTGCATGATCTTGAGAATAACATGATCTGCGGCTTCATCCTCGTGGCGGCGGTCATATTCCTGACGATGGGGTGGCGAAACGCCATATTCGTGGCGCTTGCGATACCGACGTCGATGCTCATAACATTTACCATCCTTTCGGCCCTCGGCATCACGCTTAACTTCGTCGTACTTTTCGCGCTGATACTGGCGCTGGGGATGCTGGTCGACAACGCGATTGTGATCGTCGAAAACATATATCGCCACATGCAGGAAGGGTACGGACGCGTCAGGGCGGCAAGGCTGGGCGCCTCCGAAGTCGCCTGGCCGATTACGACTTCGACGCTGACGACCGTGGCGGCGTTTCTGCCGCTACTTTTCTGGCCGGACATAGTCGGCGAGTTCATGGGCTACCTCCCGAAAACGGTCATCATCGTGCTTCTCGCGTCGCTTTTCGTCGGGCTCGTGGTTAACCCCGCGGTCTGTTCGACATTCATGAGAGTGAAGGGCACGGCGGATTTCGAGGCGCGAAGGCGCGGGGCGTTTCTGGGGTTCTACGAAAGAATCGTGACCGTCGCTCTTGCCAACAGGGCGATAACGATAGCGTGTCTTGTGTTTGCCCTGATTGCCGTGCTGGCGCTCTACGGCAGATACGGGATGGGTGTCGTGTTCTTCCCGGAGGCCGACCCGAGCAGAGCCTTTGTCAACATCAAAGCCCCGGAGGGGACGAGCCTCGATAAGGTCAACGAGATCACTCTCGAGGTCGAGCGGAAACTCCTCGGCATGGGCAACATCAAGCGCGTTGTGGCTAACGTAGGCTCCGGAGGAGGCGGCGGCTCCTTTGGCGGGGGCGGAGGCGGGCTCAACACCGCGCAGATATCCATTGACTTTGTGGACTTCGCCGACCGTATCGAGCCGTCGATGCTCACCAGCAAGAAAATCCGTGACTCGATAGCCGACATAGCCGGCGCCGAGGTGACCGTCGAAAAGGAGCAGAACGGGCCGCCGACGGGGGCGCCGGTCTCGATAGAGATATCGGGGGAGGACTTCGACACGCTGGCGCTTTTGCGGACCGAGGTTAAAGACAGGATAAAGATGATACCGGGGCTGGTGGACTTGAGGGACGATTACGAGCAGGCCAGGCCCGAGCTGAGGTTCGTCGTCGACCGCAACAGGGCCAAACTCCTCGGCCTTGACACCAACCAGATAGGCTTCTTTCTCAAGACCGCGGTGCTCGGCACCAAGGTAGGGACCTACAGGCAGGGCAACGACGAATACGACATAACTCTGCGCCTCCCGCTGGACGAGCGCGACGAGCCGGAAAAGGTCACGAGGCTTTACGTGCCGACACTCTCGGGCGAGATGATACCGGTGAGTTCGCTGGTGACGGTCAAGTACTCAGGCGGCCTCGGTGCGATAACGCGCGTCAAGCAAAAGCGCGTCATAACCGTCGAAGGCAACAACGAAGAGGGTTTCCTGCCGGACGCGATACTGGCCCAGTGCCGGGAGCGGCTGGCGGGACTGCCTCTGCCGCCGGGTTATGCCATAACCTACGCAGGGCAGGACGAGGATATGCAGAAGTCGCAGGCGTTCCTGTCGAAGGCGTTCGTCGTGGCGCTGCTGTTGATCGCGTCGGTGCTCGTGGCGCAGTTCGACTCGGTAGTCGAGATGCTCATCATCATGGCGTCGGTGGTGTTTTCGCTCATAGGCGTATTCGGCGGACTGCTCATTACGAAGCATCCCTTCGGCGTAATCATGACCGGGATAGGAACGATCAGTCTCGCGGGCGTTGTCGTCAACAACGCCATTGTGCTTCTCGACTACGTCGAGAGGCTTCGCAATATGGGCCTCTCGTGCTTCGACGCGCTCGTGCGCGCCGGCGTCACGAGGCTCCGCCCCGTGCTCCTCACTGCGATAACGACTATACTCGGCCTCGTGCCCATGGCGATAGGCGTCAGTTACGACTTTATCAACATGCGATGGGTGATGAGATCCGAATCCAGCCAGTGGTGGAGCCAGATGGCCGTCGCTGTCATATTCGGCCTCGCGGTTGCGACTCTCCTGACGCTCGTTGTCGTGCCGGTCATGTACTCGGCGATAGATTCGTTCAAGACGCGCGTCGGCGCGCCGTGGAAACCGAAAGCGGCCGAAGAGGAATAGTCATTCACCCTGTTGCGAGATAAGAGGGGCGGGATATTCTCCCGCCCCTTGTCATTTCGGGCCTCTACCTGCGGTCAAAAAGCGTATCGTCCGGCGCGAGCCAGCCGAGCGTGCCGTCAAGCGCGGGGGAGAGCTTGTACGGCTGCATCGATACCACGTGCCCGTCGGCGAAGAGGACGTTGGCCAGCCCGCCGTGCCGGAAATGTACGACCGGCTGCGGGAGAAATGGTGCAGGAGGATTGAAGTTCATGCTCGGAGGATCGAGCAGCCAGTTTTCGCGCATGGCGGTCGGCGCGAAGAGGTCGTTTAAGGTGGCTGAGTCGCAGAAGATTATCGTCTGCGTGGGATTTGGGATTTGCCCACCCTTGGCGGGCATGCCCGGCCAGTTGGACCAGTCGGGGAGGATGTCGTTGCCGTCGCCGCCGACGTAGTAAGAGTTGTAGGCGTAGCCTGCCGTGGCGCCTGAGGCCACCAGCTCGAAGCGCACAGGGTCAAACTGCGGACATTGTCCGACGGCGCCTCCTGAGAGATACTCGGAGAGGTAGCCGCCGGTGACGTCGATCGGCGCGGTAGCGGCGTAGCCGGTGCGTTTGCCCCACCAGAATTTTAAGAACGCGGAGTTGCACACCGGAGGATAGCGGTCGTTGTGATTGATGCGAAACATTTCGACCGCCATGCCGATCTGGCGCAGGTTGCTCTTGCAGTTGACCGACCGTGCGGCGATACGCGCCCGCGTCAGCGCCGGCAGGAGCAGCGCCGCCAATATGGATATTATCGCCATGACGACGAGGAGCTCGATGAGGGTAAATCCCGACTTTGCGCGCTTCATTTCGTGTCTCCGGGTTTGATGTCTATAGGGTTAATGGCCGCCGCGACAAGCGTGCGCCCGTTCAACTGTGTGACGAGGACCTCGGTGCCGTAGGCGCTCGTCAGTATCTCCGGCCGGATGACGTCGGCGGGAGCGCCCGCGGCAAAGACGCGCCCGGACTTCATGAGCACGATGCTGTCCGAAAAGGCCGCTGCGAGGTTGAGGTCGTGTCCCGCCATGACAATCGTGAGGCCGAGTTCGCGCTGGAGTCGCTTCACGAGCGTCGCCACGTCGACCTGGTGCTTGATGTCGAGAAACGCCGTAGGCTCGTCAAGAAGCAGGATGTCCGCGCCCTGGGCCAGGGCGCGCGCGATGATGACGCGCTGGCGCTCTCCGCCGGAGAGTTCCTGAATGCGGCGCGAGGCGAATTCGGTCGTATCAGTGGCCTCCATGGCTTCCCGCGCGGCTTCTATGTCGCGTTTGCTCTCGAGACCATATGGTCCCAGGTGCGGGAAACGCCCCATGAGCACCACTTCTTCGACCGTAAAGGGAAATACGACCGACGTCTCCTGCGGGACGACGGCGACGCGCCGCGCGACCTCGCGGCGCGACATCCGGCGGATATCGCCGCCGAGGATTTCAACCGTTCCCGCGCGCGCCGACAGTACGCCGGACAAAAGCCTGAGCAGCGTAGTCTTCCCGGAGCCGTTGGGCCCGATAAGAGAGACAAATGAGGCGCGCTCGACGTCGAGCGTTACGTCACGCACGGCGTCGACGACCGAGTAGGCGAAGGAGACCGAGTGGGCGCTCATGGCTCTATTCAAAGTAGTGCCCCCTTCTCGATCGCAGGATGAATATAAACACCGGCGCTCCGATACAGGCGGTGAGTATGCCGACGGGGAGTTCGACGCCGGGCTTCATGGTGCGCGCCGCGGTGTCTGCGAGCATCAGAAAGCCCGCTCCCGAAAGTGCGCACGCCGGGAAGAGAACACGGTGGTCCGCGCCGACGAGAAACCGCGTGAGATGCGGGACGACAAGGCCGACAAAGCCGATGGGCCCTGCAAGCGCGACCGATAGCCCGGTCAAGAGCGCCGCGAGAACGAAAGCTACAAGGCGCGTTCGCACGACATTTACCCCGAGGTGCGCGGCGGCCTCATCACCAAGCGACATGAGGTTGAGCCTCGCCCCGAGCCGCCACAAAAGACCGCTCATGACGATCACCGCGCATGCGCTGAGTGAAAGCGATGCGCGAGACAGCGTCAGTGTCGAGAGGTTGCCCATGAGCCAGACGACGATTGAATGGCTCTGCGCGACATTGGAGAGATAAGTCAAAGCGAGCACCGCCGCTCCGGAAAGCGCGTTTACCATTACTCCGACAAGAAGCAGCGTCCCCGGCAATATGCGTCCGTGTCGCCTCCCGGCAAAAAGCACCACGCCCGATGCGGCAAGCGAACCCGCAAAGGCCGCCACGGCAAGCGCCGAAAACCCCGACGCCGACGTCGCCTGCCCGAGCGCGACGAGAACTGCCGGGCCGAAAGTTATGTAGAGCGCCGCTCCGAGAGCGCCGCCGCCTGATACTCCGAGTATATAGGGGTCCGCAAGAGGGTTTCTAAGAAGCGCCTGCAAGACCGCGCCGGCAAGAGATAGCGCAGCGCCGACAAGAGCCGCGAGCGCCACGCGTGAGACCCGGTAGGATACGATTGCAGCGACTGACGCGTCATCTGAACGGCCGAGAAGCGCGCTTGCCGCGTCTGTAAAGGCGATGCGTGACGTGCCGAGCGATACGGCCGTCAGCGCCGCCGTGAGCGCGAAAGCGCACAAAAACGCAAATACAAGCGTGAGCCTCTTACTTCGCTTCATGCGGCGCCTCCACTGTGGAAGCTGCATCGGAGGACTCTTTCGGGCGCAGAATCTTCTCAAGGGCTGCGAGGCCGTCGACGAGGCGCGGTCCGGGAATAGTAAGAAAGTCGGATTCGACAAACTCGATGCGGTTATCCGCCACGGCCGGTATTGTCGGATATCGGCTCCAGAATGCGCGCACCGACTCGCGCCGCTCGGGCGTGTCCTTCTCCAGTGTCAGGTCGATGACCACCTGCGGCTTTGAGGCAAGGACCGTCTCGAAATCGACCTGGTAGAAATCCTTGCCGATTTTGCCCGCAACGTTTGAACCGCCGGCCGCGCTGACAAGTTCGTTTAGAAATCCGAATCCTCCCGCCACCCACAGCGGTTCGTACCCGATAACGACCAGCACGCTGACGGGAGACTCGTCCTTTGCGCGCTCCCGCGCGGCCTCCACCGCCGACGAAAAATCCCTTGCCAGTGTCTCACCTTCATCCGTGCGGCCGACGAGTTTGCCGATTTCGACAAACGATTTCTCAATGTCGCTGAGCGTCTCGTCCGGGAGAAAGACGACGTCCGCGCCGAGGCGCGGGAGCTTCTCCGACGCCATTGCGCCGGGGGGCGAGAGGATAAGATCGGGGCGAAGGGAGAGGATCTTTTCCGTGTCCATGTCGAGGATGCCGCCGACGGTCGGCTTTTGGGCGGCGGCCTCCGGCGGATAGTCGCTGTATGACGCGATGGCTGCGAGGCGGTTTTCTCCGCCCAGGCGATAGACGGTCTCGGTCATGGCGGGGGAAAACGTGATGATACGACGGTAGTCTCTGGCCGCTTTATCCGGCGCTTCACCGGCCGAAAGCGCGACAACGACACACAGGATAAGAGATGCCGCAAGAAAAGATGGTGCAAACCGCATTAATGCGCCCCTTCAATAAAAAAACCCCGTCCGCACGCGGACCGGGGATGAAAGGGCGATAAGTCGCCTGATCCCTCCTACCCCCACCCGCGTGGGGCACTACCGAAGGCATCGTCAGGCAGGTCTTCTGGCTTACGGGCTGGAGGTTCGGGCCTTCCCGCTTTTGGCAGTGGCTTGCGAACAATATCCCGCTTACAGCGACGGGGTCGCGCCGGATTCGCACCGGCTTCCCTGTTAGGCCCCGCGAGGGGCGCCTAACGACATGGAAAAACGAGTTTTCAATACCGCAAATGCAAATGTGATTTAACCATCATACCAGAACGGCAAACCCTGACAAGAGGGTTTCCTCACGCGTTACGGGAAAAAGATGAAAAAGAGTGCCGGCCGGGCTTTTCATGGCGATTCACGCGGCGGATTTGACATGATGCGGGCGAATTCGTCCTGCAGCGCCGCGATTTCGCGTTCCGGGTGCGCCGAGGCGTTGACCGCCCGGACGACGGCGAAGTTTCTCGCCCCGTGCGAGAGGACAGAGGCGAGGTTGTCAAGGTTAACGCCGCCGATGGCGACGGTTGTAAGCGGCGAGGATTGTATGATTTCGCGCATATATTCGAGGCCGAGGGTAGGGTCGGGCCTGGCCTTGGTAGGCGTGGCGAATACCGGACCGACGCCGATATAATCGGGCGCAAGCGCTACGGCACGCGCCGCCTGCGTCGCACAGTGCGTAGAGAGGCCGAATACCTTGCCAGGCGTGTTCCATAGCCGCCTCGCCTCGGCAAGCGACATGTCCTCCTGCCCGAGATGAACGCCGTCGGCGTCCGCCTCTGCGGCGATAGTGACGTCGTCGTTAACGATAAAATGCGTGTCAGTGCCGCGCGTAATCTCACGCAGCGCACGCGCCTTTTCAAGGACGACTTCACGGGAAGATCTCTTCATGCGCAGTTGGAGATAGCGGACGCGACGGCTGACTGCTACCTCGGCGGCGCGCTCGTAGCCCGCAACGGGGTCGGTCAGTATGAGATATAGTCCGAAGTTTTCACGCATTGATATCCTCAAGGATGATGCGGGCTATTTTGCGGCCGCTCTGGAACATGCCGCCGAATACGGGCCCCATGCGAAAGCCGCCGCACGCGTTATTGGCGGCCATGCCGGAGGCATAGAGGCCGGGGTAGAGCCGCCGCGTGTT
This sequence comes from uncultured bacterium, assembly GCA_937863625.1. Lineage (GTDB taxonomy): Bacteria > Planctomycetota > DG-23 > SLPQ01 > SLPQ01 > CALMGO01. The sequence goes on along the minus strand of CALMGO010000657.1, from coordinate 2,496 downwards.
GTCGACTGTGGACGCCTCGCCGGACTCCATCCACATCGGTTTTTCACCCATGACCGAGCCCGTGGGGGTGTCGATTTTGATGCCTGCCTTTCGCGTGGCGGTCTGGATGATTTCGGCCGGATGCCCCGTGCCGTCGAGAACGGCCTTCGCAGTGACAACAAGCGGGTCGACGTGCATTTCGAGGCGGTTGACGGGTGTCCAGTTTATGACGACCCCGGCAACACGGGAGTCCTTAAAGACGATGTCCTCGACCGTGACCGCATTGAATATCAGTGCCCCCGCCGCCGTCGCCCCGTAGATGAGCGCCGACGCCACGTGCACTGCGTCGGCCGTGTAAAACCCGTCCCCCGCACATGTGTACTTTACCGCGAAGTCGTCGAGGATCGGCAACGCCGATTCCTGGAAAACGATTTCGTTAAAGAGCATCCCTCCGCCCCAGATACCGCCGCCAGGCACGAGTTTGCGTTCAAATATGGCGACGGACGCACCCGCGGCCGCGATGTCGCGCGCTGCGATAAGGCCCGAAGGCCCGGCGCCGACGATTGCCGCATCGACAGAGAGGGCGGATTTGAACTTGGCGAAAAACCGGTCGACGATTGCGGATGTGATTTTCTCTTCCATATCATCCTCCAGACGAAAACGGGACCCGGCGAGGGCCCCTCGTGGAGGATGCTGCGTCGGTTCCCTTGCGCCGGCATTACCCGGATCAGGTTCGATGGGTGTGATCTCAGCCCCGCAACGCGCGGAGCACCCCAACCGAATTGCCGGAGAGTATAAGGGAGAAACTCGCGGGAGTCAACATGCAGACAAGCGTGCAGCATCCAAAGTCTTCGGCGGTGCGAAAAGATGGGGCCGTGACGTGCGTAAATGTGTGGTCAGCCGCGCTTGCGGCAGACGACGATGAATTTGTCCGAAAAGACCGGCGTGACCGTGAATATCTCGACCGGATCGAGACCGGCCTCGGCCAGTTCCGCAAGCATTTCTTTCTTCGTCGGCCGCTTGAGCGGCGCGGCAAGGCCCAGACGGTGCCGCACGATCCGGCTTATATTCTTGAGCGACGCAAAGCGAAGCCGGTAGTCGAGTATCAGTCTGCCCTTGCATATACGAGCCAGTTCGCGAATCGCTCGCACGCGCTCCGCAGGCGACAGGTGAAAAAGAAAGCGAATGGACATGACCGTGTCAAACGAGTCATCCGCGAAGGGAAGGGCGTTTACATCCGCGACCACCAGCGGTGCGTAGCCGGCTGTGTCCTTGGTGGCTGCGTAGCGAAGCATTTCAAACGACACGTCGGAGCCTACAAAGCGGATGCCGCGCCCCGAGAGAAAATCAAAGAAACGCCCTGTGCCGTATGGCAGGTCGAGTAAGAGCCCCGGGTCGCCGATTCGCGAAAGCGCCTTATTGATCGCGGCTATCTTGAGGCGGTTTCTATTGCGCCCCGCGACCGACTCGAACCGGCGGCCGTCATACTTCTCGGCGATCTCGCTGCTCTGGTACTTGTCTTTTACGTGAAGTTCCGGCATAGCGGTAGAATTATATCGGCGGCGGCGAGGATGTATAGCGAAGAATCTACATCTCGATGTCCGGGCTTCTCTGGTGCGGACTTGAGCGATGCAGCCGCCTTTTGACAAGAGGGGCAATGTCCCATAGGAAGGGGCGCAGGTCGCCAAGGTCAAAAAGGCCCCAGTGCGGGCCCGAGGTGAGAAAGGCGACGTAATCTCCAAGCGGCGGCCTGTGGTCAGGGTATCCGCGGCCCACGAGAAGGGCCTCCTTGAGGTAGATCCAATGAACTCCCCACCTGGGCTCGCGCACGCGCGGGAAAGGCGCGCCTGTGTAGTCTGCGAGAATCGCGCCTGTGACGTCGAGACCGACGTGCGACGCCATCGAGACCTGCCGCCACGAGCGCGCGTTGAAGTCGAGGAGTCTCCAGACGCCGTCGCGCGTGTCGAATTTGAAGTCGATATTGACAAGCGCCCCGGTAAAGCCGGATGCTTCTATGAACTTTCGACCACCGCGCATTATCCCTTCAATAAACTCCGAGCGCTCGAAATACCCTATCCCGTGAACAGGCGGAAAAAGCCCCAGCCGCCTCGATGAGTAGTCCTGGACTATCCTCCCCGAGCGCGCCACGTATGCGCTGTATGCCCCCACGTGACCCTCCGGCGGGATGATGTCCTGGAGGAGGACGTCAAACGAATGCTTGCGGCATTCGTCGAGCATCTTGCCGAGTTCGGCGGCGTCTTTGGCGATGAGCACCTTGGCGGCGTAAAAACGCTGAAAATCAATGCCGCAGAGCGGTTTGACGATGACCGGAAATCCGAGTCCTCCCGCGTCGGCGAGTGCGTCAGGGCTGAGCGACAGGGGTTCGGTCACCGAGCGGGCCGTCGGCACTCCCGCCGCCTCTGCGACGCGGCCTGTGGCGGCCTTGTCAAGCGCCAGGAGGCAGGCCTCGCGGGGAGGCAGGACGAGTCTGAAGTGCTTTTCGAGCTGCTCGCGGTG
>CALMGO010000656.1 GCA_937863625.1 uncultured bacterium | reverse complement strand
CCGGTGGATACGGTGTACAAGGGTGTGAAGGTGCACAAGTGCTCGAGCTGGACGCAGGGACCGGTGATGCTCCAGGCGCTTAATCTCGTGGGGAATTTCGACCTTGTGAAGATGGGGCACAACACGGCCGAGTACATACACACGGTGGTGGAGTGCATGAAGCTGGCGTATGCGGACAGGGAGTTTTACTATGGGGACGGGGACTTTGTGAAGGTGCCGTTCGGGAAACTTTTGTCAAAGCGATACGCTGCCGAGCGTGCGCGTCTGGTGGACGTGAAGCGCGCGTCGATGGAGCTGAGGCCGGGCGGCAAGAAGGCCGTGAGGGCCGAGGACATATTGGGGGTCAACGCAGCGTTCGGCACAGACGGATACGACAACGACACGACGAAGCTGGAGGTGATAGACCGGGCTGGGAACATGGTATCGGCGACGCCGAGCGGGGGATGGCTGCAGAGCTCGCCGGTGGTGCCGGGGCTGGGATTTCCGCTGGGGACGAGGGGGCAGATGTTTTCGCTTGTCGAGGGGCATCCCAACTGCATCGAGCCGGGCAAGCGTCCGAGGTCGACGCTGACGCCGACGCTGGCTACAAGAGGCGGGAAGGGTTACATGGCGTTTGGGAGTCCCGGGGGAGATGCGCAGGACCAGTGGGCGCTGGAGTTTTTCCTGAACGTGGTGGAATTCGGGATGTCTCTTCAGGAGGCGGCGGAGGCGCCGACATTCTGGTCGGAGCATTGGCCGAGTTCGTTCTATCCGAGGAAAGCTGCGCCGGGGGTGCTGCAAATCGAGGAGAGAATAAGCGCGAAGGTCAGGCGAGAGTTGAGCGCGCGCGGGCATAAGGTGAAGGTGGCTGCGGCGTGGGGCGGCGGGAACACGCACGCGGCGAGCATAGATGCGGTGACGGGGGTTCGCGCGGCGGCGGCGTCGCCGAGGATGGAGGCTGCGTACGCGGGGGCGCTCTAAGCGCCGGCGGTATCGAGGATGCGTCGGATAGCGGCGAGGAGGTCGGCGGAGGTGTATGGTTTGGCGATGACGTTCCAGGTTTCTCCGTCGGGGGGAGCGGTTTCGAATGCGGCGGCGCTATAGCCACTGGCGAAGAGGACGGGGAGGTTGCTCCGGAGGGTTTTGAGCGCATCGTAGACGTCGCGTCCGCCTTTTTTCGGCATGACGACATCGAGCACGGCGATGTCGATACGGTTGATATTGTCCTTTGCTATATCGACGGCTTCCTGTCCGTCGCGGGCGACAAGGACGCGGTATCCGACCTTTTCGAGAAGCATGACGGCAAGGGAGCGAACGGCTTCGTCGTCCTCGGCCAGGAGGATAATCTCGTTGCCGCCGATCGCAGGAAGTACGCCGGAGGCTGAGGCATGGGTGACGGAGCTGGTTGCGGCGGCGGGCAGGTATATGTGGAAGGCGGTGCCGACGCCGGGCTTTGACTCGCAGTCGATGAGGCCGTCATGCTGTTTGACGATGGCATAGACATTGGCGAGGCCGAGGCCGGTGCCGGAGCCGACCTCTTTGGTGGTGAAGAAGGGCTCGAAGATACGGCCCTGAAATTCCGGGGGGATACTCACGCCAGTATCGCTGACGGAGAGACGAACATAGTCTCCTGCCACGGCCTCAGGGCGAGTCTTAATGTAATCGTCGCCGAGACGGACGTTAGCGGTTTCGATAGTGACGGCGCCTCCGGAGGGCATGGCGTCACGGGCGTTTATGGTGAGGTTCATGAGGATCTGCTCCATCTGGCCGGGATCGGCGCAGACGAGGCTGGTAGCGCGCGAGGATTTGACGATGAGATTGACGTGCTCGCCGATGACGCGGCGGAGCATTTCGGTGGTCTTGGCTACGACGGCGGCGAGGTCGACGATTTCGGGATTGGAGGAGTCGCGGCGGCTGAAGGCGAGGAGGCTGCGGGTAAGAGACGCGGCGCGGGCGGCGGCGGTTGTGACCTGGCGGAGGTTTGCGCGGCGAGCGTCGTCTTCGGCGGTGGCGAGGAGGGCCATGTCGGCGTAGCCGGAGATGACCTGGAGGAGGTTATTGAAGTCGTGAGCGATGCCGCCGGCGAGTTGTCCGAGGGCCTCCATTTTCTGAGCGTGACGCAACTGGTCTGCCATGAAGGCGCGTTCTTTTTCGAGTTGCTGCCGCTGGCTGATCATGCGGTTGGCGGAGACGGCGAGGTTTTCGAATTCAGCGAAGTTGAGGCCTTCGGTGGACATTGTGACAGACTCGGTGGAGGCCTTGTTGAAGAAGGAGGAGAAGGCGACGAAGGCTGCGGCAATCTTGTCGGCGATGTGTTTGGCGATGAAGTAAGAAGCGGCCAGAAGCAGCAGGAGGATGCCGAGGATTCTGGCGATATTCCAGGCGACGCGTGAGAACATTTCGGCGTGTGCGTCTGAGACGGCTCTTTCGATGTCGTCGATATAGAGCCCGCTGCCGACGTACCACTGCCAGTCTTTGACTCCGGCGGCGTAACTGATTTTCGGGTCGGGTCGGCGACCTTCGAGCTTAGGCATGACATAGGATACGTAGCCACCGCCGCTTCTGGCGGCGTTGATGAGCTCCTGGACGATCTTAACGCCGTTGGGGTCTGTGGTGTCGAGCATGTTCTGTCCGGCGGCGGGGCCGACAAGGCTTGTCCCTTCCCACTGTCCGGCGAAGATGTAGCCGTCGGGGCCGACGCGGATTTTCGATATCCAGTCGAGAGCCTCCTTCTTGAGGTCTTGTTCCATATCGTCGAGGTATTCCCCGGTGCCGATGTACCAGTCGAAGGGCTCGAAGCGTTTGACGAAGGAGACCTTGGAGTAAGCGCGGCCTGGGGCGCCGGGCTTGGTCCATTCGTAGGTGTAGAAGCCTTCGCCGCGATCTCTGACAATACGCGCGAGGTTATGGAAGATGCGCGCGATGTTTTCGTCCTGCATGTCGAGGAGGTTCATGCCTTCCATTTCGGGATGGTCGGCGAAGAGCTCTTCGACGCCGTCGAGGGAGGTGGCGAAGTAGTAGCCTCGGCCGTTGTTGAAGCGGAGAGGACGGAGGGTCTCGCGGACGAGGTCTTTCAATTCGTCGAGGGTCACGCTATCGTGGTATGAATCAACGATATGGGTGGCGATTGAATGTGCCTCATAGACGCGTTCGCGGATAACGCTGCGGGAACGCGCGTCGGCCTGCGAGCGCTTGTATTCGACGTAGGCGACGGCGTCGTCGACCTGTTCTTTGATGAGGGCTTTCCGGGAGGAGATCTTTTCGGCGCGCATGGTCTGGATATCCTCGCTGTACCTGGCGAACTCCTGCCAGATCCAGAGGTATCCGAGGACGGCGATGGCGACGGCGGTGACGACCGTCATGCTGAGGAGAAGCGTGCGCCGGATGTTTTTGCCGGAAGCCAAGAGCCGCCTCGCAGTGGACACATGCCGCAGGTGCAACACAGGAAAAGCGCCAGTAACCCCCGGCGCGGCCGCGCAAGCAACGGTACGCAGCGGCGCATCCCCGACAGATGATTATACACCAATGTCAACGCAAGGCGCTAATTTCTTTCAAGAACGAGTCGGCCTGGGCGGGCGTCATGGAATCGCCGACCGCGAAGGTGAAGCCTTTTCCGGAGCCCATTTTTCGGCAAATCTCAAGGGCGCCGGCGGCGGAAACGTTGACCTGGACGAGTTTTCCGGCGGCGCGGATGCGGCGGTAGAGGTCGATCCATGCCTCGGCGGGAGGTTTGCCGTCGCCTTGAATCCACTGAATGCCGCGGAGGTTGTCGATGGAGAGGAGATAGTCGAGGTGGGGGATTTCGCCGATGCCATCGAGGTGGTAGAAGGGGTACTCGATATGGCGGCAGCAGGCGGTAAGGTCGGGCATGACGAAGCGCTTGAACATGTCTGGCGAGATCATATAGGAGAAGTCGCACTGTAGCATGTACATGGTGCCGGGGGCCCAGATGGAATGCCATGAATTGGTGCCGCGGCACTTTGCAAGCAGGATGGGGGTAAGCTCGTCAAGGGCCTCTATCCAGAGGCGAGTGATGTCGGCGACGGCGCGGTCGACGAGGTCCGGGCGGTCGATGAGTTCGAAGAGGAGGCTCTGGGTGCCGATGAGGCCGGCGAGGATGTCGAGGTTGCCGCCGAGGTCGGTATAGGATATCTGAACGCGGTCGCCGACAGCGTCAACGGCGGCGCGGGTGACGGCGAGGATGCGCTGCCACCAGTAGTTGTCATGGTCCATGGTGATTTTGAGATGTGAAAGCGAGGCTCCGGCGGGAGGGTCGAACCAGACTGTTTCCTCGGTAGCGTTTACGACGGAGCCGAGGGGTCCGGCGAGGATACCGGGGCCGAAATTTATAAACCATAACGGGTATGAATCGCCTTTGTAGACGCGCTGGGACTCGTAGTTGACGAAATCGCGGACGATTTTCTCGGGTGCGACATCCGGCGGGTAGGAGGAGAGAAATCCGTAGAAACCGTTGCGCCGACGCGGTCTTCCGTCGGCGGTGACGCCTGAGAGGACGACGAGCGGACGGTCGAGTTGGCCTGCCCACCAGGCGTTATAGTCTCTCTCGATACGGTCCCAGTCGCTGTCGGTGAAATTGATTTGCGGCATCAAAGTCTCCTGAAAGTAGGTTTCAATGCGATTATTCGGCAGGGGGAGCGCGTGTCAAGCGGCACGGGACGGCGAATTTGTAAACAAAAACGGGAGGGCGTGCATCTATATATATTGGAGGAATGCTTGAATACAGCGCAAAACGGTGCGAGAATGGGCGTGAAGTCAGCGTGGGCGCGATTGATCGTACCCACAGCAGGTCTCTTGTGAAGTATGGGACGGTGATTAGCACCTTAAGGGGGATAGCCATGTCGAGAGCATTACAAGTCCTTTTCATTTCGGTTGCGGTACTCGCGGGCATCGCGGCGACGGCGGGCGGCGCGGGTAACGTGATTGAAACCAATCCTGAGAACTTCGCGGGGATACTAAGCGAGGCGGGGCCGGGGGATACGCTGCTTTTGGCCGACGGCGAATACACCGGACGCTACCGGATATCGACGTCGGGGACCGAGGACGCGCCTATCGTGATAAAGGCCGCGGGCGAGGGGGCGGTATTTCGCGACGCGATAACGATATCGGACGCGAGCTGGGTGGTGCTCGATGGCTTGAGGACAAGCGGCAGCATCCGGCTCAACAGGGTGACGCACTGCGCTGTGCGCAACTGCCTGGTCGAAGGGGTGGCATGGAGGGGGATAGGCATCTATGTCGGGAGTTACATAACGATAGAGAATAATGAAGTGTGCTACGTGAGGCAGAACCACGGGCTGCATATTCTGGGACCGTGCGACCATATAACGATACGAGGCAACTACGTGCACGACAATCCGAGCAACGGCATCCAGGTAAACGGCTATCCGGAGGTGCATCCCTTTGACGGAGTCGTGAAAGACTGCGTAATCGAGAACAACATATTCGCGTACTGCGGCGGAGTGGAGGGAGGGGCGGCGATAAACTGCACGAACATGCAGGACACGATAATCCGCAACAACCTTCTGTATAAGAATCTTGCCGGCGGCATTGTGATATACGAGGACGAACTGGAGATACCGGCGCTTGGCAACCGCGGCAACAAGATCGTGGGCAACACGGTGTACTACAACAAGGGCGAGGGCAGGTGGTCGTTCAAACTTCGCAACACGTGCGTGGACCACTACGTTCACAACAATATATTTTACGGCGGGCAATTCGGGACGGTGAGCGTGGGCGCGCCGGCGTTTGAAGGTCTCGACATGGACAACAACCTTATCTTCTCGCACGAGGGAGAAACGCTTCTGGGCGAGGTATACACGGTGGATGACGAGGATAATTTTACATACAGCGTCGAAGAGTGGCAGGATAAGGGTTATGACACGAAATCGGTATTCGGCGCGGGCCCAGGGTTTGTCTCCGTGGCGCGCGACGACTACCGGCTGCGCGCGGGGTCGCCGGCGGCGGACATGGGAGCGGATCTCTCGCAACTCTGCGCCGAGGACATGGCGGGCGCATCGAGGCCGAAGGGCAAGGGCTGGGACGCGGGGGCTCTGGAGACATACGCTCCGGTGACGATTGCGGCGGCGGAGGGGCTGCTTATCGGCGAGAAGATAGCGACGCCCGAGACGCTTCCCTCGGTGATAGCCGAGGCGAGGCCGGGGGATACTATTGTCCTGGAGGACGGGGAGTACACGAACGGCCTTGCCGGCTGGCGGCTCGTGGGAACTGAGGGCGCGCCGATTACGATAAAGGCGCGTTCGAAGAAGGCGATTTTCACACGAATGGTCGACCTCGCGGACGCCGAGTGGGTGATTCTAAAAGGACTGACCATAAGGGCGACGCAAGACCCTATAGGCCTCCATGCGCAGGGAAGCCGCAACTGCACGATTACAGGCTGCGATATCGCGGACACAAAGGGGCGCTATGGGATACAGATCGACAGGTGTTCGCGGATGACGATTGAGAACAGCGCGGTGTGCTCGACGGCCCAGGGGCACGGGATAAGTATTCTGGGCGACAGCGACGACTGCGTGATATCGCATAATCTCGTGGCGGGCAACGCAGGGGCCGGGATATACCTGGACCCGTGGACGTCGCCGGGTTCGGCGATATCGGGCGCGATGGTCGAGGGCAACGAGATAGCGGCTAATGGAGGCGGCATAGGCGGAGCGGCGATCAACTGCTCGAACGTGCAGGACTCGACATTCCGTAATAACGTTCTCTACGGCAACAAGGCGGGCGGGATAGCGTTTTTCAAGGCGCCGCCGGATATGCCCGGCCAGGCGGTATCGCCGGACAGCATGAGAAACAAGGTGGTGTGCAACACAGTGGTATTTGAGAAAGGCGAGGGCAGGTGGGCGTTTAAGCTGCGGGATAAGTGTGCGGGATTTTTCGTGCACGATAACATATTCTATGGAGGGGCTTTCGGGACGGTGAGCGTGTCGAAGGAATCGATGGAAGGCCTCAGCATGGATAATAACATCATCACGACTTATCCGGGGCAATTGCTTTTGGGTGAGAGTTACAAGGAGGACGCGGAAGAGGGCTTCCTGTACCTTATAAGCCAGTGGCGGGAGCTGGGTTTTGACGGGAACTCACGGTTTTACACGGAGCCGGGTTTCGTATCGCAGGAGAAGAATGACTACCATCTGGAGAGGAAGTCGCCTGCGGTGGACGCGGGAGCGGCGCTCGGGGACATCTGCGATATCGACAAGGACGGCGCGGTGCGTCCGCAGGGCAAGACGTGGGACTGCGGGGCGTACGAATACAAACGCTGAGGCAATTAAAGGGACAGTCACCTTAATTATGATTTCCTAAGTTCTTATCCAGGCATAGGATAAGGTTTGGGGCTTGCCTAATTAAGGTGACTGTCCCTTTAATTATTAATTACGCGAGGCGGAGAGAAGCAGGATATCGTCGGCGACGGAGACTTCGGCGTTGGATTCGACGGCGTCGAGATAGATGTCTTCGAGGAGGTCGGACTTCGGGCGCGATATGCTCTGCCGAAGAAGGGCGGCGAGGCCTTTTGCGCCGATGGGCTTTTTGTCTTTGCCGGTGATATCGGTGATGCCGTCGGTGTAGAAAAGAAGCGTATCGCCTGACATGAGATAGAAGGCGATAGAGTCGTATTTCTCGTCGGCGTCGATTCCGAGCGGCAGACCGAAAGTCTCCACTTCATGGACCTGCGAATGCGCGGCCTGGTAATGGAGCGCGGGCGGATGCCCGGCGCTCGCAAGAAGGACTCGGTAATCGCGAGTGTCGACGACGGCGCATACGGCGGTGGCGAAACTTTCATCGACGACGAGGCGGGTCAGTTCGCGGTTCAAAGCGGTCAGGAACTCAGCAGGGTCATGGGCGAGGTGAGCGAGGGAGTCGTCGATGGTCTTGAGGACGGTCGTGTAGAGCGCGGCGGAGACGCCGTGTCCGCGCACGTCGGCGACTACTATTGAAAAGCGTCCGTCACCGAGATCAGTCACATCGTAGAAATCCCCTCCGACAAGGTCATGCGGGTAGTAACGCACGTCGAACTTCAGGGAGTCGTTCGCAGGCAGTGCGGCGGGCATTATGTGACGCTGGATTTTGCGGGCGAACTCCATATCGCTGATATTTGCGGACTCATCCTGAAAGGACTCGATACCGCCGATAACCTCGCCTTCTTCATTCCTGAGCGGCGCGACCGTAACCGAAGTCGCAACGCGTTTGCCGGACGCCTTTTGCGCGAAGACAAGCGAAGGCTGACGGCTGGCGGTATCGGTCTCCATGGCGCGAAAGAGCGGGCACAGATGAGTGGCGCACAGGAGATGCCCCTCTTTGTCGACGTGGCAGAGGATACTCTCGCGGCAGCATCGACCGACGACGTCGGCGGATTTGTAGCCGGTGATTTCCTCGGCTTTTCTATTCCAGAGCATGATGCGGCGGTCGCGGTCGGTGATATAGACGCCGAGATTGAGATAGTCGAGGACGCTCTGAAGGGATTTCAAGTCGAGGGGGAAGTCCCTGGCCATGAGGCGTGCTCCAATTGCAGTAATGGAAACGCTCCCGATGCAATACACAGCCAATTGTGATGCCGAGGCGGGGGCAAATCAAACGAATTGTGGGGAGGCGGGCGGCCTACGGGCGGCGGATGCGGGGCCAGAAGCGGCCGTCGTGGCGTTCGAGGGCGATGGGGAGGCCGAGTGCGTCGGCGAGGACCGAC
>CALMGO010000655.1 GCA_937863625.1 uncultured bacterium | reverse complement strand
CGATGCGAAAGTGTATTACTCGTTTTATGACGATGCGCGCATAGTCGCTCGAATAGCCAATGTCGACCCGCCGCTCAGCAACGGCGAAGTGCCGGGCCTCGGCGATATCATGAGCGGCACGTACAAGGGGCTGCGTGACCAGCACCTCGCGATAAGGCTGCCGTATCTGCATGCCATCACGACGCGAAGCGACATAGAACGCGTGGAGCGGGCGGTCGGGCGCACGGTGACGTCGCTCGAGGAATACGAGGAGTCATGCAGGGAGATATTTGACGCGTATGCGCGGGTGGGGGCGGTGTGCTTCAAGGACCAGTCGGCGTATACGCGAAGCATCGCCTACGGCAAACCGACGCGCGCGGAGGCGGAGACGGTATTCAACAAGATCCTCGCCGACCCGAGGTACCGGGCCGAATACGCGGTAGAGGGCAACAGCCTCAGCGACTATCTCATGCACGTATTTATGCGGGCGGCGCGGGAGATGGACCTGCCGGTGCAGATACACACGGGGCACATGGCGGGTATTAGAAACGACGTGGCAAAGGCGAACGCGGCGGGGCTCAGATCGCTCGTGGAGATACACAGGGACGTGCGGTTTGACATCTTTCACGGCAACTGGCCGTACGCGGGGGACCTGCTATTTCTCGTGAAGAACTATCCGAACGTGTACATGGATATGTGCTGGGTGCACATCGTAGACCCTCTTTACGCGCGAGACCTTTTGAAGCAGGCGGTGTCGAGCGTGCCGCACGGGAAGATACACGGGTTCGGCTCGGACGTCGGGGGAGGGGAGGCGGACTACGCGTGGGCTCACGCAGAGATGGCCAAGGACAATATCGCTGCGGGGCTGTCGGAACTGGTGGAGCTGGGGCACATCGGCCTCGATGAAGCCAGGGAGGTCGCGGGGGATATACTGTTTAACAATCCGAAGGAGTTCTTTCGGATAGGCTAAAGAGCGGGTAGTCTAAGGCGCAAGCGAAAAACCTGTTTGTCCACAGACCCGCCCCCGACGCCCTCCTACGGCGGGTAAAGGTCGGGACGTTCCGCTCCGGCGGGTAAAAGTTGGGACAGGGGGCAAGGACCAACTGGTATCCGACCCCAGTTAGTCCAGGAGAAAAAGTAGAATGTCCCCTTTTTCTTCTCCCCTTTTTCTTCAAGGATGTCGGCCATCGTGTTGCGGTCATCCTGTAAAGCCATGTCCAAGCCTGCGAGTGGAGCTATATCAGAGTAGTGGACCAGGCGTCCGGGCTTCGCTCTGGCGGCCTGCTTCAATGTCTCGTAAATGGCGTCATGCATTAACGCGACTCCTACATGAAGAAAAATGCCAAAACAGGATAGCCGGGGCGTACGAAGACCGGGTGGCGGTATGCTACCAGAGAAAGAGTATATGTCGAGGAAAATCCGGGGGGATCGAGAGAGTCAAGGGGCGGTTCAGGCTGGCTGGCGAAATAGGCCTTGGGTCGTGTGGAGGCAGGGGCCGTCAAGACAAGAAATGTCGGTGGAGCCCATACAATCCATGGAATCACAAGGCCATACTTGCAATGGTGGGCATTCACTGGCATAATCTGCACGTTGCTGGAAGGCCAGGGAGAGCGCAATGGGTGAAGTCGGGAGTAATGAGCGCGAGTTTCAAGGGCAGGTTGTATCGTGGCTCAACGAGATAATAAACGCCGGAGGATGCTCATTTACATCCGCGTCCATAGAGCCGTCGCTCAAGGGCAAAACAGGCAAGACGCGCTTTCCTGACATCGTGGTATGGTTTGACCGGGAAAGCGAGGCGGCACATTCACTCTGGGAGCTCAAGCAGCCAAGAGTGCCGGTGGACGATCCGGATCTTCTGGAAGCAGCGCTTGAGAAGGCGCGAAGAGTAGGTGCACATTACATAGTGACGTTTAATGTTCGAGAAGCCATCCTGTGGGACGTTCCAGGTCCCGGCGACAGGCTTCACGTCCAGAGTATCCGCAAACGCTATGATTCACCTGTGAGTATCAGCAATATAAATGACGTCCTCTCGGAGCAAGCAAAACTCTCAACAAGAGAACTCGTTAAGAGTCTGCTTTCGGACCTGGCGTATCTCGATAAACAGGGGCATCTTCCGAGTTGGCAGCCGGACGCAACCTTCTTTGTAAGTATCCTCGTGGGGCGCGCGCGTGCGATGGCGCCACTGGCAGCGCGTGCACTGATCAACGCGCTGTCCGGCAAGGGATTCCGAAGCGAATTCAGAAAATGGATGCGAACTCAAGGACTTAGCGATTCAACCGAGAGCGACAACATTGAGCGGATAGCGCGCCAGGCGATTTACAGGCTTATCGGTAAAGTGATCTTCTATCTGACACTACGGCGCGAAAGGCCGGACCTTCCTGCGCTGTTACCGTTTCCGAAGAACGCGAAGAAACGGGTTGAACACCTGTTGCAGATTTTCCTTGAGGCACGACGGGTGGACTATCAGGCGGTTTTCGAGGAGGAACTGACCGACACTAAAATCCTCACGGATGAGATCATTGCTGACATTACCGCGTTGTGCGGATTTCTTGACAAGCATGAATTCGCAAGAATGCCTCAGGACGTAATCGGACACGTCTTCGAAGAAATCATACCTCCGGATGAGCGCCACAGCCTGGGGCAATACTTTACTCCCGAAGACCTTGTTGACTTCATGACTGCTTTTGCTGTTAGAAGTCCGACTGACCGTGTGATCGATCCAACATGCGGATCAGGCACGTTTTTACTTCATGCATACCACAGGCTGAAGTGGCAGTATAGCCGCAAGCACAGGGACCTCCTGAAAAGCATCTGGGGGTTTGACATCGCGAAGTTCCCTGCGCAACTCGCGACGATGAACCTTTACAGGCAAGACCTTTCGCAATACGACAACTTTCCGCGCGTTCAGGCACTCGATTTCTTTTCCGTGAAGCCGGGCCAGGTTTTTGAATTCCCGCCGCCTAAGTACGACGGAACGGACTATCGAGTGAAAGAGACGCTCCCGCAGTTCGACGCTGCAGTGGGCAATTTCCCGTTTGTACGGCAGGAACTGATTGAAAAAGCTCAGAAGGGCTATAAGGCAGAGATCGAGCGCGCTCTGCACGAGGACTGGATGTCGGGTGTGGCGAGCGCCAAGTGGGAGTATTATCCTGACGCTTTTGAAGGGGCACGCCTGAGATTGTCTGGAATGGCCGACATCTACGCATACCTTTTCCTTCACACGGCACGGCTGCTGTCGCCGGGCGGACGCATGGCGTTTATCACGTCCAACGCATGGCTTGACAATGCATTCGGTCACGAACTGCAGAAGTTCTTTTGTGACAAGTTCAAGATAATCGCAGTTGTAGAAAGCAGGTGTGAACCGTGGTTTGCTGAGGCGGCTGTAAATACGGTATTTACGGTGCTTGAAAGATGCGATCGAAGTGAAGAGAGAAGCAGACACAAAGCGAAATTTGTCAAGGTTAAGCGAAGGCTGGCATCGCTCATACCGGAGAAGATCGAAGTAGAGCCAATGAGGCGCTTTCAGCGTACGTCGGCACTGGCGGATGAAGTAGAGGGCTGTGACACGAAGAAACTGACGAGACTTGATGAGCATACAAGGGCATGGGAGTCAAACAACTTTCGTGTGCGGGTGGTAGAACAAGGGACCCTTTCCGATGAAATTCACAAGTCGAAAGGAACTGTGAAGTGGGGGCGTCTCCTCAGGGCGCCTGACGTATATTTCCGCCTGAGGGAAGCGTTGGGGGAGCGCGCCGTTAAACTTGGCGAGTTGGTGACTATAAGGCGTGGTTTCACGACGGGCATCAACGAGTTCTTCTATCTCTCAGCTGAGCGTGCAAGGCAATTTGAGATAGAGCATGAATTTGTTGCGCGAGTCATCAAGGGGCCGAAAGAGACTCAATCGATCTTTGTGGATTCGGCGGAGTTGGACACGTTGGCGTTTGTCTGCCGGATGTCGAAGGATGACCTGCGGAAGCGAAAGAAGCATGGGGCGTTGAGATACATAGAATGGGGCGAGAAGCAGCGAACGATGACAGGGCAAAACTCACGTGGAAACGTTCTCTTTCCAGATGTGCCGACGGTTAAGGGACGGAAGATATGGTATTCATTGCCGGAGCAAGAGCGGCCTAAGGCCGTGTGGATCAAAGGATACAACGATCGTTTCCTCGTACCTATCACGAACGGCGACGTGTTGTGTGATCAGAGATTATACGCGCTCTATGGAACACGGCAGGGCAGTAATGAATGCTTGGTGGGGGTGCTGAATTCCACTATATTCTTTTTGCTACTGGAAGTTGGTGCTCGTGTCTCGCTCGGCGAGGGCATGTTGGATTCAGCGGTGTATGAAACGCGCAATGAAGTATATATTCCGGACACGCGATGTGTCTCTAGTGCGGCTTCGATGAAGATAATGTTATTGTTGGAGAAGCTTGGCAGGCGACCGATCAAGCCTATCTATGAGGAAGTCGCACAGAAGGACAGACAGAATCTTGATGCTGCAGTGCTGCGGGCGTTTGGCCTCGACCCGAAGGAGTATCTGCAACCCATATACGAGGGCCTGTGCGGACTTGTTGAGGACCGCCTGTCACTTGCAAAAGCGCGTCAGACAAAGAAGAAAGCGCGAACTGCTATCGATACGCGAGCGTTGATAGAGGAGGTCGAGAAGGAGCTGCTGTCAGGCGGCGCGAAGAGGTTTCCGGAGGCGTTTGTCCCGAAGAAGAAGTATGACGGGGCCGAGATCAACCTTCCCGGAGAGCCAGTGCGCGTGACAGATGAGTATTTCGGCACGGTACATCTTGTATCTGAGTCGGGGTGGTCGTATGAGGCGTCAGGGGTCACGCAGGCACGATACATCATGTATGCGGCAGCAGAGGGCAAGACGGTTGTCCGGGTGCCATCGGACGAACCGATCACCGCAAGCGCGGTGAAGTCCTATGACACATATGTCCGAGGACTGTGGAGCGACGCCTGCCGAACGTTCGCACAGAGAACAGGTGATGTGTCTCTCGCCGAGAATCTCGCGCGGGAACTACTTGTCCGAAACGGCTTGAGTGTCCCGCGGGACGAGTAAGGTGAATGTGAAGCTAAGAGTGGTCGCACAATGCTATCACGGCACCCACCAGCAGGGCAATGCCAAGTAGTTCATTTGCTAATTTCTTGGAGGCGGCGAGGGAGGCAACGCGCTGCCGAATTGAGGAAAGCCCATCCGCCATGTTGTTCGGGTCAAAGAGGACGTAGGTAACTCCGTTCAGACATCCAAGGCGGGAGCGGTCGACTTCGGTTCCAACCATCGGAAGGATTGTTTTACCTTTTCCCTTGGCATATCCGATCTCATGGTGGACCGCCTCGGTGCGCTTGACGACAGCGTCGGTGATCAATGCAATGACACAGTCAGAGGCGTCGATCCATTGGAAGATACTGTGCCAAGCAGCCGTTCCGGGCTCCTTGTCCTGATCCCAGTACAACGGGGTAGCGTGCGGCCTGATGGTGTCGGCAACCTTGCGTACCAAGTCCAGATCGCTGCCACTGTAACTGATGAAGACTTTCATGTACACCTCCATATGTATTCAAAACCCTGGCTCTGCCATTTGCGAGATATCTGTTATCATCGTGTAGCGCGTACGATTATATGTTGACTTGTGAGGAAATGAGGTATTCAGTGAAAAACCGCTACGCGGGGACGGGCACCATACCCCGACACCCGCTCCCGACAGGTCAGGGCGTTGCGCAAAGCCAGTGGCGGCTTCTTCAACGGCGGATTTGGTGAAGGTGTTCAGGGATTGTTTCTTTTCGCCTGGCGCGTTCTGTAAAGCCGCTCCGTGAAGCCGCCTTCATTCTCGAACTGTGCCGCCTGCGCCGTCACCTGACGGTCCAGCAGAGACGAGGCCACCTCGATCAAGACCAAAGCGGCATTGGCCGAAACCTCCTGATAGAGAATGGACCGCATGGACTCGATGGACCGCATAGACTCTGTGGACTGTATGGACTGCGTGGACTGGATGGACTTCATGGACCGAGAGGATGGCATGGACGTCATGGACTGAATGGACGCTATCAACAGCATGGACGGTATGAACTGGATTGGCGCCATGGACTGCGTGGACGCCATGGACTGAATGGACGGCATGGACACCATGGACGGTATGGACGGTATGGACCGCATAGACTCCAAGGACTCCATGGCCGGCGTGGACTGCGTAGACTCTATGGACTGGATGGACTGCGTGGACGGTATGGACTGCATGGACTCCGTGGACTGCGTAGAGTCTATGGACTGCATGGACGGTATGGACTGGATGGACACCGTGGGCCGCATGGACGCCATGGATACTATGGACGTCATCAAGGGGGGATTCGGTGAAGGTGTTCAGGGATTGTTTCTTTTCGCCTGGCGCGTTCTGTAAAGCCGCTCCGTGAAGCCGCCTTCATTCTCGAACTGTGCCGCCTGCGCCGTCACCTGACGGTCCAGCAGAGACGAGGCCACCTCGATCAAGACCAAAGCGGCATTGGCCGAAACCTCCTGATAGAGAATGGACCGCATGGACTCGATGGACCGCATAGACTCTGTGGACTGTATGGACTGCGTGGACTGGATGGACTTCATGGACCGAGAGGATGGCATGGACGTCATGGACTGAATGGACGCTATCAACAGCATGGACGGTATGAACTGGATTGGCGCCATGGACTGCGTGGACGCCATGGACTGAATGGACGGCATGGACACCATGGACGGTATGGACGGTATGGACCGCATAGACTCCAAGGACTCCATGGCCGGCGTGGACTGCGTAGACTCTATGGACTGGATGGACTGCGTGGACGGTATGGACTGCATGGACTCCGTGGACTGCGTAGCGTCTATGGACTGCGTGGACACGGACTCGCCCAATCCATCGCTTTCTTTGAGTCTGTGCCTGGCCGTCTCCGCCACCCAAAGCGCGACCTCATCGGCGGTCTTGCATCTCGCTTTCACCAGCGCCTTGCGGCGCGGATCGTCCGGCGACCACAGGGGCAATGCGCGCTGGCGCAGGAAATCCTCATAATCGAGGCGCAATTCGGCGAGGCTTGCCTTGGCCACGTTCGTCAATTTCAATTCCATCTTTTTGGAGGTTCCGCTCGCGACGCTCCCCTCGGCGATATTCTGGACGCCGGAACGGGCCGCCTGCACCATCTGATCATGGGTGCGGCTGCGCCTGTCGATGTATCGGTCGCAGAAGCGCGCTGTGACATCATAGACCAACTGCGCCAGTTGAAAGGTCTTCAACTTCCGAAAGCCACCATGCTTCGGAATCAAACCATCCGGACGGTCGCCAGGGGCGCGATGGCCGGCCGGTCCATACTGCGTATTCTGTGCCTTTTTATGCTTCACAGCAGCTTCCGAGAGTGCGTGTCGGAGTCCGGGTCAAAGGTGTCGGGCGTAAGCGAGAGGATTTATACACGAAAAGAGGGGCAAAGACAAGGGGGCGCCGGTGAAACCGGCGCAGAAAGTCCCGGCGGGTCGGGATCCCGATAGATCGGGACAGGCTCACACCGGGGGCAGTGGCCAAAATCTCCTGATAGAGAATGGACGGCATGGACTCCATGGACCAGATGTACCGCATGGACTGGATGGACGGGATGGACTGAATGGACGCCAGGGGCCAGATGGACACCGTGGACCGCATGGACG
>CALMGO010000654.1 GCA_937863625.1 uncultured bacterium | reverse complement strand
CCGCGACGGCGTCATCACCATCGAAGAAGGCAAATCGCTCGATACCAATGTCGAGGTCGTCGAAGGCATGCAGTTTGACCGCGGCTATCTCTCGCCGCATTTCATCACCAATGCCGACGCCATGAAGGTCGAGTTGGACAACGCTCTTATCCTCATCTACGAGGACAAAATCTCCTCAGCGCGTCCGCTCGTCCCGATCCTCGAAAAACTCTCCAAATCAGGCAAGCCGCTCCTCATCATCGCAGAGGACGTCGACGGCGAGGCGCTCGCTACGCTCGTCGTTAATAAACTCCGCGGCACGCTCTCCGTCGCCGCCGTAAAGGCGCCCGGATACGGCGACCGCCGCAAGGCGATGCTCGAGGACCTGGCCGTTCTCACCGGCGGCACCGCCATCATGAAGGACCTCGGCATCGACCTCGAAAAGCTCGACCTCAAGATGCTCGGTCGCGCCAAGAAGGTCACCATTGACAACGAAAACACCATCATCGTCGAAGGCGCCGGCTCCAACGCAGCCGCACAGGCGCGCGTCGCGCAGATCCGCCGCGAAATCGACGACACCACGAGCGACTACGACCGCGAAAAACTCCAGGAACGCCTCGCCAAACTCGCAGGCGGAGTAGCGCAGATTAACGTCGGCGCTGCCACCGAGACCGAGATGCGCGAAAAGAAAGCCCGCATCGAAGACGCCCTCCACGCGACCCGCGCGGCCGTCGAAGAAGGCATCCTCCCCGGCGGCGGAGTCGCACTTATCCGCGCCGCGAAGGTCCTCGATAAGGTCAAGCTTGACGGCGACGACCGCACAGGCGTTGAGATCGTCCGCAGGGCGCTCTCCGCACCCGCACGATTCATCGCTGAAAACGCCGGCGCCGAAGGCGGCATAGTTGTTAAGAAAATCTCCGAAGGCAAAGGCGCCTTCGGCTACGACGCAGCAAAAGGCGAATTTACCGACATGATCGCCGCAGGCATCATCGACCCGAGAAAGGTCACGCGCGCCGCGCTTGAAAACGCCGTCTCCGTCGCGACCATGCTCCTTACCTCAGACTGCCTCATCGCAGACATCCCCAAGGACGAGCCTGATATGCCCGAAGGCGGACCCGAAGGCATGGGCGGTATGGGTGGAATGGGCGGCATGGGTGGAATGGGCGGCATGGGCGGCATGATGTAATCTATCCACGATAACTACTTCATAAAATATAACGGTTTTTACAGGAGGTTTGAAACATGGCACTGAAGCCCTTGGATGACAGGGTCGTTATCGAGCCCATCGAGGCCGAGCAGAAAACCGCCGGCGGGATCGTACTGCCCGACACCGCAAAAGAAAAACCCATGCGCGGAAAAGTCGTCGCCGCAGGTCCGGGGAAACTCCTCGACTCCGGCAAGCGCGCTGAGATGTCCGTCAAGAAAGGCGACGAAGTTATCTACGGAAAATATTCCGGCACCGAGGTAAAAATCAAGGGCAAGGAATACGTCATCGTGCGCGAATCCGACCTCTTGGCAAAGGTCGATTAGGCGCCAGGCGCAAAGGAGGTTTCAAAAGATGGCAAAGCAGTTGCTCTATACCGATGACGCCAGAAAGCGTATCCTTGCCGGGGCCACCAAGCTCGCCGACGCCGTCCGCGTCACCATGGGCCCCGCAGGTCGAAACGTCATCATGAAAAAATCCTACGGCGGGCCAACCGTCACTCGCGACGGCGTCTCCGTCTCCAAAGAGATCGAACTATCCGACCCCTTTGAAAACATGGGCGCCAAACTCCTCAACGAGGTCGCCAAAAAGACCTCCGACGTCGCAGGCGACGGCACTACTACCGCCACCGTCCTCGCAGAGGCGCTTTTCGCCGAAGGGCTCAAGAATATCACCGCAGGCGCCGACCCCGTTGCCGTAAAACGCGGCCTCGACGTGTCCGTAGCCGCCGCGGTTGAAGCGCTCAAGGCACAGTCGCGAGAGGTCAAGGGCCACAAGCAGATCGCGCAGGTCGCCTCGATTAGCGCCAATAACGACCTCGAGATCGGCGAGATGCTCGCCGACGCGCTCGACAAGGTCGGTCGCGACGGCGTCATCACCATCGAGGAAGGCAAATCCATCGATACCGTCCTCGACGTCGTCGAAGGCATGCAGTTCGATAAGGGCTACATCAGCCCCTACTTCATCAACCAGCCCGCCGACATGCAGTGCGTGCTCGAGGATGCGCTCGTGCTTCTGCACGAGAAAAAGATATCCAACCTCAACGACTTTCTCCCGCTTCTTGAAAAAGTCGCGCGCGCCGGAAAGGCGCTTCTCGTTATCGCCGAAGAGGTCGAAGGCGAGGCCCTCGCGGCTCTCGTCGTCAACCGCCTGCGCGGCATCCTCTCCTGCGTCGCTGTGAAAGCCCCGGGCTTCGGCGACCGCCGCAAGGCCATGCTCGCCGACGTGGCGGTGCTCATCGGCGGCCAGGTCATAAGCGAAGACCTCGGCCTCAAGATCGAAAACGTCGAGCTCTCCATGCTCGGCAATGTCAAGCGCGTCGTCGTCGACAAGGAAAACACGACCCTCGTCTCCGGCGCCGGCAAAAAAGCCGACATCAACGCGCGCGTAGCTCAGATTAGAAAACAGATCGAGGACACGACCAGCGACTACGACCGCGAGAAACTCCAGGAACGCCTGGCCAAGCTCTCCGGCGGCGTCGCCGTCATCCGCGTCGGCGCGCCCACCGAGACGGCCATGAAGGAAAAGAAAAGCCGCCTCGAAAACGCGCTTAACGCCACCCGCGCAGCCGTCGAAGAAGGCATCGTCCCGGGCGGAGGCGTAGCACTCTTGAGGACTCTCTCCGCCGTCGAAGACAGCCGTAAGAAACTCCGCGGCGACGAGAAGATCGGCTCTCTCATCCTCGCCAAGGCGCTTGACGCTCCATTGCGTCAGATAGCCTCCAACGCAGGCGCTGACGGAGCCGTTATCGCCGCCGAGGCGCGCGAGACCGATGGCACGACCGGCTACGATGCGGTAGGCGGAGCGTTCGTCGACATGTTCAAGGCCGGCATCATCGACCCCACAAAGGTCACGCGTACCGCCCTTGAAAACGCCGCAAGCATCGCAGGCCTCATGCTCACGACCGAGGTCCTCGTCACCGAAATCGATAAGGACGATAAGGACAAGACCATCGAGGGCGCGGTAATATAGCCGCAAACGCCCCGTAAAGGGCAAAAGCAGTCTACTGGATAAATGCGGGGCGGGCCTTTAGGGACCCGCCCCTTTGCTTTTCCGCGCATGTGTGGAGACGCCGGTAATCGGCCCGCATGACGTCGCAGCGCGAGACCGAAGGCCCTGCGGTCTCCTGTGGCGTCCGGCCTGCTTGTATGGTATAATTATGTATTCGGGGGCGGCCTTTCCTTCAGCGTTCCTTGTATTCAAGAGGTAGTCGGATATTGATGTCCACCAAAGAAGACTATTATAAAATCCTCG
>CALMGO010000653.1 GCA_937863625.1 uncultured bacterium | reverse complement strand
GCGAGGGGGAGATGGGTCAGGAGGGGGGTGAGGATAAAGACCCAGTTTACATCCTTGTCGGCAAGGACGGCGTCGAGGTCGTCGGTGATTTTGGCCGAGGGGCAGGCGGAGCGGGCCCATTTGAGGCGGGCGGCGTCCCTGTCGCAGATATAGGCGACTTCATAGCCGCGCGCGGGGTTGTGGAGATTTTCGAGATAGGCGACCTCGGCGATTTCACCGGCGCCGATGACTGCGATTTTGAGACGGGTGTCCATGCGCTGTTCTCCGTATTCTTGATACCGGGTGGTAATTGACAAATCGGGCGGGACCTGCAATGCACCGCTACTGAAATAGTACCGAAAACAGGGGCGGAGAGCAACAGTGAATCGCAAGGAGATGCGGGGAGAGCGTCACGGGGCAGGGTCAGGGAGTCTCTCGAGGACGGCGTAGGGGCCGGTGAAGAGAGTTTGAAAGTGGCCGGTGGCGACGAGTTCGTGGTAGACCTCTACGGTGCGGCCGGGCGACTGCCCCCAGGCGTCGCAGCCCTGGAGGACGACGAGGTCGTAGCGGCGCGAAGGCGAGAAATCCTGAAGAGGATCGACGGAACCTGCATCGACAAATAGTGTGGCGGCGCGCATGGTGGCGAGGACATTGGCGGAGGGTGAGACGGCGGCGGCGAGCTTTCTTATTTCGCCGGCGCCGTCGGCGCGGACGGCCTGGAAGGGAGTGGTGAAGCGCGAGTACGGGAGAAGGCCGTAGAAGTGGGAGGCGAAAGCAGAGGAGACAAGCAGGCCAAAGGCAAGGGCAGTCGAGACGGAGGCTACGCCGATGCGACGGCGGGAGCTTAGAAAAACGGACAGACGGTCGAGTCCGGCGACTGCGGCGGGCAGCCATGCGGCGATTATCAGCGTCTGGTATTGGAAGGAGATGCTCTTGACGTCGGCGTTATCGAGAAGGAGGACGAAAACGAGCACCACAACGGGGTAGAAGAAAAGCCTCGGCGCAAGGAGCGGCAGAAATCCGAGCGGCGCGAGGAGAAGAAGCATGAATGTGAGCGACTGGCGGGAGAGGATAAGACTCCAGAAGACGTCCGGGCGCGTAAACGGCGAGGAGAGAATGGAAAGAAAGGAACCACCGAGGTGGGAGTACTTGGCGAGTTGGAAATAACCAGCGCCGGCGAAGGCGGGCATTACAACCTTGGTGATGATTAGAAAGAGCGCGACCGAAAGCGTGAGCAGCAATGCGCCGGGACGACGCGATGGGCCGGCGAGCATCGAGACGAGGCCGATACCGGCGTAGAGGGGGAAGACCGTCTCCTCCATTGAACAGGCGAAGAGGGCAAGGGCGGCGAAGGGGAGCCAGCGGCGCTTTTGCCAGAAGTGGATTGAGAGGATGACCGCGGGGAGCGAGAGAGTGACGGGATGAAAGCCGTATGAGAACGAAAAGGCAAGCTGTGAAATCGACGGAAAGAGAAGCGCAGCGACGGCGATGAGCGAGGCGCAAAGGCAGGAAAGCCCGCGGCCTCTGGCATATACATACAGGGCAGGGCCGACGGCGGCGAGAAAGACCGCCTGGACCACCATGATGAGTGAAAAGCGCGGGAGCAGGTAGTAGAAAGGCACGAGGAGGACAAGGCCGACGTCAAAGTGGTCATAGAAGGGCGGCCGGGCAAGAGTCTCCTGAAGAAAGCCGTGGCCAAGGGCGGTATGCTTAACGCGCATGTAGTAGAGGCCGGCATCCATCCAGCCAAACGTGAGATTGTGCAGGGCTTTTAACTGCACAAAGTAGAACCATGCGGCGGCAAGCAGGGCGACCAATAGAACCGGCATCCATGCGGCGCGCGAAGGAGCATCCGGAACGGGGGCAGCATCGCAGGTACGCGGGGAGAGCAAAATCGAAGAGACGGCCGCGGCGGCGAGCGAGAACATGACAAGAAGCGGCTCGGCGAAAAAGGGCTTGAAATGGAAATCGGCGCGCAGGAGGACGAGAGCGTCAATGAAAAGCCATGACCACGCGGATGCGAGAAGCGGCAGTCCGGGTGCGCCGGCGCGGATGAGGCGAAGGGCCGGAGGCACAAGGATGAGCAACGGCAGCAGAAAAGATACGTATGCAAGAAGATAACGCGCGCGAACGATATCAACGCGGTAAACGCCGGTGTGGTAGAGATTGGGCAGGAGAAAATAGAGCGCCGAGGCGAGCGAGGCAACTTCGGCTATTAGAGCAAATACCGCAAGGCGTTTCACAGCGCACCCCTGTATAAGAACGAGCCAGGAAAGAACAGTTTCGCAGGTGAAGGGGTGCATTGTCAAGGATGGAAGACGAGATGCGGCTTGCGCGGGGGGGCGGGGAGTGGTAAAAGTATTGGGCCGCCTGGGAGGCAGGCGGTTTCAAAAAGCGACTCGGGCCGGGAAATGATGAGCGAAACAACCAGGAAGATCAGGACTATCGTGTGCCTCGTCATACTCGTCGCGGCAAGCGCGACGGTGTGCGGCCGGTGGGTAGTCAGGGCGCGGCCGATGCTTGACGAGTCAACGGTTGTGAGGCGCTGCTACGTGTCGCCGTGGGAAAATGATACGTATGAAGCGCGGTTTTATTCGACGGACTGGCCGGCATTTGGCCGGTGGGTGTGGCGGGGAGTATTTGCAGTGACGGGGTGGAGGTGGGAGGAATTTGACAACGAGCATTATGTATTTCAGAAAGACAGGCCGCTATTTCCGGGGAATATCGACATACTGAACGGCGAACTGGCGCCACGGGGGCCGGTGTACGTGCTGCGAGGGGTGGCGGCGGCGTTTGTGGTGATGACGTGCGTGGTGATATTCTGGCTCGGACGGATGGTAACGGGGTCGGATGTGGCGGGGATGGTCGCGCCGGCTGGGATACTCTGGCACGCGGCGATGGGGCAGTGGCTCATCGGGTACCCGGGCACAGACGCGAT
>CALMGO010000652.1 GCA_937863625.1 uncultured bacterium | reverse complement strand
TGGTGCACCGGCTCCGTCGCGAGGCGCACAATCGGAGCGCAAAGACCGCTCGAAAGAGTCGCAATCGACCACAAAGTGAAGCCGGTCGGCGCAGTCGGCGGGGAGGCCGCAGCGCGAAAGGCGCTCAAAATATTCATAAACGAGCGGCTATCGCACTACATGGCCGACAGAAACGCACCCGAAGCCTCCGCGACGAGCGAATTGTCTGCGTACCTCCATTTCGGGCATATCTCGGCGCACGAGGTCGCCGCGCAAATCCTCGCGCGCGAAAAATGGACGCCGAAAAAACTCTCGAAGAAATCCTCCGGGCAGAAGAGCGGCTGGTGGGGCGTGTCGGAAAACGCCGAGGCCTTTCTCGACCAACTCGTCACGTGGCGGGAACTCGGATTCAACATGAGTTACCATCGCGACGACTACCGGGAATTCGGCTCTCTTCCATTCTGGGCGAGAGACACGCTTGCCGCGCACGCAAAAGACAAACGCGAATACGTGTACGGACTTGACGGATTTGAAAACGCCGCCACGCATGACCCTCTCTGGAACGCAGCGCAAAGACAACTCGTGCGCGAAGGCGTCATTCATAACTATCTCAGGATGTTGTGGGGCAAGAAGATCCTCGAATGGTCGCTGAGCGCCGAGGAGGCGCTGGCCGTCATGGTCGAACTCAACAACAAATACGCGCTCGACGGGCGTGCCCCCAATTCATACAGCGGGATTTTCTGGGTGCTCGGGCGCTACGACCGGGCCTGGGGGCCGGAGAGAAAGGTCTTCGGCAAGATTCGATACATGTCGAGCGCCAACACCGCGCGCAAAGTGCACGTTGCAGGCTATCTCGAAAAGTACGGAGAGTAAAACACGGCGTAAGCCTTCGCGCGCGCTGTCCCGGCCCGCCGTTTTCGTAGTCCTCTGTGCACATTCACACGACAACGCCGATAACAACATCAGGGATAATGCTTGCGAAAGCGGTTGAGTGTGCGTTAGGATGTGGAAAGTTCAAGCCGGCCCGGGGACTCGCAATGGTTACGCTCTTCATGGGGCAATATGGAAAGGCGCTGGGGACGGCGCTGGGAGCGTTTGCGCTGGCGGTGCTGCTGGTGACGGCGGCGGGCGTGGGATACCTGGTCACGAACATGGTGATCCTGGCGGTGAGCCTGAGCATGGCGGCGACGTTTTATTTCTGGGGTTGGAGCGCGAGCCTCAGGCGGGGGGATGTGGAGAGTTACATACTGAGCAAGTACGACGACGTGTGGCAGGCCTCGCAGGACAAGATAACGGACGTCTACCAGGGGTATCTCGTGTGGTGCCGCAAGAGGGCGGAATTTGCCGACGAGGGAAAAAGGTTTTATGAGAAGTTCAAGGGGCTGCTCGAAGACGCAGGGGCTAACGTACTCTACGTCTTTCGCGACGAGGCGCTGGCGGACGCGGACATAGAGAGATGCCGCGAGATCGGGGCCAAGGCCTTGTACCGGCGTTACACTGCGTTTTGCCGGGAGAAGAAATACCCGCGCGTGAGCGAGGAGTTTTTTGAGAGGTGGCTATCCGAGCAGGAGCCGTCGGAAGTATACTCGCAGGGCATGGAGGCGATGAGGGCATTTACCGGGGAGCGGGTGGCGAGGCTGTCGGCGCTGGACCTGGCGGGGGCGAAGGGCGACGCGGCGACAAGCGGGCCGAATATAGACGCACTTTATAGAGAATATGCCGCGCTCATGCGGCCGAGGGAAAAGCCGATTGTCGAAGAGGATATCTTCGCCAATGCGGTGATGAAGATATACAGGCCGCTCAGGAAGAAGGCGATGGAGGTATTCTTAAGAAAGTATTACCCGCATGCCGACGGCGGCGCGCACAAGTATCTCGGCGTGAGTTGGGAGGCTGTGAAGGCGGACCTTGAAGGCGGCGGCGGGAAACTCGTGGAGAATTACTCGTACTGGGAGGGCGGGACGGATAAGGCCGTGCTGTCGGCTGCGGACATAGTGCATGACGCGCGCGCGATGGAGGCGCGGGCATCGGGGGCGGCGAGCGATGATGAGGGGCAGGATGCGCTGGGGCGCAAGTGGTCCGAGATGAGCGAGGACGAAAGACAGGCGTATCTTGCGGACAGGTGGCGGGAAGCGGCCGGGGTGCTGCCTGAGGACCTGGAAGAAGAGGAGTAGGGCGGCTGCGCCGAGAGAGTCCCGACAAGTCGGGACAGTAGACAGGAGAGCAGTAGAACAGGAGACAAGCAAAGGCAAAAGCAGAAGCAAGGCAACTCCTGCCTCACGATGATCGCGCTTGATAGGCGAGTAAGACGTCCCCGAAATTGCTCCGGGAATCCTTCCGAACTACACTCTCGCAAGGCACGAAACGGCGTCCTCAGGCCATTTAAATAGGGACTGTCCCTATTTAGACAAAAGTTTAGTATATTGAATGGGGTCTCGTGTTGCGGGGCCGTCATGCAGGTGAAATCAGCGGGAGGCGCGGTCGATGTTGAGGGCGAGGAGGCGCTGGAGGATGTCGTCATTGGAGAGGTCCGCGGGCCAGCCGTAGGCGGCGGCGACGGCGGCGTCGAGTCTGGCATGGGCGAGGTCGAGCCATGCGGGGCGCTCGTTGTAGAGGTTGGTGAGGGTGCGGGGCTTGAGCTTCGCGGCGCAGGCGGCGTCAGCAGGGACGATGCGCGGATAGCGGACAGTGCCGATGCCGCGCGCGTCGGGGTCAGCGACAAAACGCGCCCAGGGGCCCGAGAGAGAGCCGGGGAATTCGAGAATCTCCTCGCGGGTCCACTCAGGGGGATTTAGCCAGCGATTTCGCAGGGCGTCGAGTTCCTTTGCGGCGTCTGCGATAACGGGGTCATGCGGAGGCGACGGCTCCGGCAGAGGGAACGTCTCGAAACAGGTCGTCGGCGTATAACGGAAACCGGACTCCCTCTCGCGCAACTGCGTCCCCTGTGCGCGCGCCCATACCTCGTGCAAGCGGGAATGGAGGACGCCGAAGAAATAGTCGTCGGAACGGGCGAAGACACGTGTCTGGTGGTCTGCAAGGTATGCGCAGTCCAGCCAGACGAAAATGCGATGTTTTGAGACCTCCGGCGTGACAATGAACCTGTCTAAACCCTTGAGACTTTCTCTCATGCCCGGTCGGCATCTCGCGTGTATCCACCACTTTTCCACCAAACCGCTGTTACGATTGCTCGCGCGCACAGACTTGACGTGGTCTGCCAAATAGCGCCACGGCTCATCGAATCTTGATCCTTCGGTCTCCCCTGTCTCGCAACCAAAGTCAATGATCCAACTGCCACCTGTTCGCTGCAAGATATCGCGAGCTGTCATGCGCGGTCTAAGAACGCGGCTGTTGGGTAATAAATTGGGGTTGGGACTTCGCATCATCTCGAGTGCCGTTGCCTCAATGAGATCAAACTTCCCTGCTTTCATGACTCCAAGGTAGCATAGATTCTGATTGCTGCTCAGCGGCTTTGCGTTTGTCAGGTCCAAAGAGCGTACCGCCACAGACGCCAAGTTTGTGGCTATGAAAGGTGTCTCAATGCCATCGAGCATTCGTTTGTTCTCGGTTCCATTGTCAAAACCGACCATTGAGACGTGAACGTTAGCGCCGTTGAGAATCCACTTGCGGTCACTTTCGGCAAGGAAGATATCGCCTGTGTCCTTTATGCGTTCGAGGACCTTTCGATTTGCGCCTCCCCGGATGCCTTGAGTGGCGAGGAGGCCAGCGCGTTTGCACCTGCCGGCGGCAATCTGTGTGCGCGCCTTCTCGAACCAGTAGCAGCAGAGGTCTGCGCCGCCGGGAACGCGGCCTGAATAGAAGTTGCGAAGTGCAATGACATAGTCATCCCCCAGATGCCTTCGCATGAGCTTGTCGCCGAGAAAGGGCGGATTACCGATGATGAAATCGACGCGCGGCCATTCGGGTTCGGTGGGATTGGCGGGGTCGGAGAGGTCGAGGATGGCGTCGATATTGTGAAAATTATCCAGCGGACGCAGGACGGGGTCGGACGAATTGGAATATCCATTGGCGCGAATCCACTGTAGGTGTCCGATCCAGACGGTCATCTGGGCGAGTTCGAAGGCATAGGGGTTTATCTCGATGCCGTAGAGTTGCCAGGGGCCGACGTAGGGTATGAAGGCGCCGAGATTATGATTGGCGGCGAAGACGAGGACTTCCTTTTCGAGGTCCTTTAGTTTCTGGAGGGACACGTAGAGGAAGTTACCGGAGCCGCAGGCGGGGTCGAGAATGGTGACATGGGAGAGCCGTTCGAGGAAGGCGCGCACGATTGCGGCGGCCTCTCTGTCGGCCTTGCGGCGTGCGGCGGGGGCGAGCGCCTTGGGCGCGGTCGAAGAGGGGCGTTTCCGGCCGGTGGCGAGGAGACTCTCAACGGTGGTGACGACGTCGAGCCATTCGCGCCGCAGAGGGGCCATGATGACCGGGTCGACGAGCGTCTCGATATCTGTGCGGCTCGTGTAGTGAGCGCCAAGCTGGCTTCTTTTGTCCGGGTCGAGTCCGCGCTCGAAGAGAGTGCCGAATATGGAAGGGTCGATATCGGACCAGTCGTAGTCGGCGGCCTTTTTGACGAGGTCGATCTCATGGGGCAGGAGAGCGAGGACCTCGGCGTCAGCGAAGAGGTTGCCGTTGAAGTGGCGTATTTCATCGAGGCCGAAATCGCCACCGTGCGCCATGGCGTCGAAGAGTTGACCGGCGAGATGCGAGAAGGTGTCGGGCTTTTCGGAGACCTTTTTAAGAAGGCGGGTGAAGAGGCCGGACGGCAGGAGTTCTACGTCTTCGGCGAAGAGGCAAAAGACTATGCGGTCGACGAAATGCGCGACTGCGGCGGATGGAAGGCCGCGGTTTCTCAGGCTCTGCGCGAGGTCGGCGAAGGTGGCGGCTGCGGCGGCGGTGAGAGAGTCGCTCGTGCGATGGGGGCGGAGTTTGTCCGGGGCAAAGAAGACATCGCGGAGGATTTCGATATTTCGGGGTTGGGACATTTCGCGAAGGGATATCTCGTGGATGGATTTGACGGTGCCGGTGAAATTGGTATGGATGATGAATCGATCCATATCGCATACGACGAGGAGGGGAGGATTTTCGAGGGCCTCACGGTAGAGGAGGAGTTGGGCGTATGCTGCGTCGAGGTCTTTGTGTTTGCCTTTGTATTCCCAGCCGAAGAAGCCCTTTTTCCAGACGTCGGCCCATCCGTCGCCGCCGCCGGTTTTGGCGGCGCCCCTTTCGAAGGTGAAGGACTCGCCGGTGGGGTCAGCGGCTGCGGGCTTGGGATGCTCGAAGAGGTCGCAGAGGTCGAGGAAGTGCTGCTGGGAGGCGGACCGTTCGGAGAGGTCGACCTTTTGCCATTTGGCTATGAATTCATGGATATTCAATCTGCAGTACCCCCCTGGCGGAAAGTCGCGCCGGAAGCCGGTGGGATCATTATACCGTGAACCGGGGGGCGCGCAATGCCAAGCGGAGACGGGCGGCCTGCTAAGAAAAAGCGCGGACAGTGCCACACGGCGCGTAAAGAGATGGGCAAGTCCGGCAGGCTATGGAAATGGAGAGGGGCGGCGGCATAATGAGTTGGCGGTGTTTTATCGACAACTTACAACGGATGAATCAGGGGGCGTGTCATGGCGAAAAAGGCCGGTTATACAAAGAAGGAGCTATACTCACGCGGGCCGCAGATAACGTACAGCGGACGCAATCTCGACGAGGTCGCATTTCCGCTGGGGGGAATAGGGGCGGGGATGGTGACGCTCGGCGGCTGGGGGCAACTGAGGGATTTTGAAATCAGGAACCGTCCGGACAAGGGCGACGTGATACCGAATACATTTTTTGCGATACGATGCAAGCAGGGCAAGACCGACGTGACGAAAGTACTCCAGGGGCAGGTGGAAGGCTGTTTCACGGGCAAGGCGCAGGGGACGGCGGCGTTTTCAGGTGAGGGGCACTCGGCGAGATTCAGCACCGGCGAGGGATTTCCGCATTTCCGGAAGTCGACATTTCGCGGGGAGTATCCGTTTGCGTTCATGGAGATGAGCGACGCGGGCATGCCGGTGGCGGTGAAACTCACGGCGTGGAATCCATTCATACCGCTAAACGAGGACGACTCGAGCATACCGGCGGCGATACTGTCATACACTTTGAAGAACACAACGAAGTCGGCGGTCGAGGTGATGGTGTACGGTTCGACAAGTAACCGCATAGGCAAGGCGCCGAGTACGCCGCTTGGCATCCGCATGACCGCAGAGGAAAAGCCGGAAGGACGCAAAAACACCGCGCGGCGCGGCGCGGGGCTCTCCGGGCTATATATGACCAATGAAAGAATCGACACTGAGGCGACGGCGTTCGGGACGATGGCGCTGGCGGTGCTGGGGCGCGAGGCCGTGACACACGCGGCGTGGGAAGACGACCAGGTGATAAGGCTCTTTGAAGGGATGGCGCAGACGCAGTGGCCGCCGAAGAAGGCCAAAGGCCAGCAGCAGACGGGGACTCTCGGCGTGCCGGTGAAACTGGCGGCGGGAGAGACGGCGACGGTGACATTTGTGCTGTCGTGGCATTTCCCGAACTACGAACGCTACTGGGGCAACGCGGAGTGCGCGTGCGGCTCGGAGGAATGCAAGCCGCCGCAGTGGAAGAACTGGTACGCGAGCCGTTGGAGCGACGCGTGGGACGTGGCCGGTTACGTGGCGGGTAATTTCGAGAGACTCGAAGCGGAGACGAAGGCGTTTCACAAGGCGCTTTTCTCGTCGACTATTCCGGACTACGTATTGGACGCGGTGAGCGCGAACATATCGATTCTCAAGAGCCCGACGTGCATACGTCTCTCTGACGGGACGTTTTACGGGTTTGAAGGATGCAACAACACGAGCGGGTGCTGCGACGGGAGCTGCACGCACGTGTGGAACTATTCACAGGCGCAGGCGTATCTTTTCCCGGCGCTGGCGCGAAGCCAGAGGGAGGCGGATTATAAATACGCGCAGAGGAAGGACGGGTGCGGGGAATTTCGCATACCGCTGCCGCTGGGGACAAAGCCGGCATTTAAGTTTCACCCGGCCGCGGACGGGCAGATGGGCGCAGTGATGCAGGTATACCGCGAGTGGCTCGTATCGGGGGACAGCAAGTGGCTAAAATCGATGTGGCCGGCGACGAAGCGGTCGCTCGAATTTGCGTGGAAATTCTGGGATGCGGACCGCGACGGCGTGATGGAAGGCGTGCAGCACAATACATACGACATCGAGTATTACGGGCCGAATACGATGATGGGCAGCCTCTACCTCGGGGCGCTGGCGGCCGGTGAAAAGATGGCGCTGGCGGCAGGCGACAAGGAAGCGGCGAAAGAGTACAAGAGGCTTTTGAAGAAGGGTTCGGCGTGGACGGACAAGA
Source organism: uncultured bacterium (assembly GCA_937863625.1). Taxonomy (GTDB): domain Bacteria; phylum Planctomycetota; class DG-23; order SLPQ01; family SLPQ01; genus CALMGO01. Next base: position 4,893 of record CALMGO010000652.1, on the reverse strand, counting down.
ACCTCTGGAACGGGGAGTACTACGAGCAGAAGGTGCGGCCGGACGCGTACAAGAATTATCAGGAGCCGTTCAAGACGAATACTCTGAGCCGCGGCGGAGACGGCAAGTTTGCCAAATGGCCCAAGTGGCAGTATGGCAAGGGATGCCTGTCGGACCAACTCATCGGGCAGTGGTATTCGCGGATGCTCGGGCTGGGTGACCTCTATGACGGCAAGAAGGTGAAGAAGGCGCTCAAGTCGGTATTTGCATACAACTGGAAAAAGGACCTGACGGACCATCCGGCGCTCTTCAGGCTGTATGCGCTTCGCGACGAAGCGGGGCTTATCATCTGCACGTGGCCTAAGGGCGGCAGGCCGGGATATCCGACGCTGTACGGCGACGAGGTCTGGTGCGGGATAGAATATCAGGTGGCGAGTCATCTCATTTATGAGGGGTTTGTCGATGAGGGGCTCACCATCACGAGAGGGGTGCGCGAGCGGCATCGCGGAGACAGGCGCAACCCGTGGGATGAATTTGAATGCGGGCATCATTATGCGCGGTCAATGGCAAGCTATGCGGTGATGACGGCGCTTGCGGGATTTTCGTATAACGGCGTGGAAGGCAGAATGGGATTTGCGCCGAGGGTGTCAGAGAAGGAATTCAAGGTGTTCTGGAGCGTAGGGTCGGGCTGGGGGACGTACGCGCAAAGCGTCAGCGGCGGAAAGACGAAGGTGACCGTGGAAGTCGTCTACGGCAAACTCGAACTGTCGCGGCTCGATATTGGCGTCAAGGCGGCGCGCAAGGCGAGCGCGAGGGCCGGGGGAAAGAGGGTCGAGGCGACGGCGAAGAAGACGCGAGACGGCGTGAGCGTGATATTCGCCGGGCCGGTGACTGCGAAGGCAGGCGAGAAAATCGTCGTGGAGATGTAGGACGAAAAATCGAGCGATGAGCAATCAAGGGGCGCGGTCTCCCGCGCCCCTTGTCATTTGGGCGATGGAATGCAGGGCAAGTGTCAGGGCGTATTGGTGAAGCGGATGGTGACGATTTGCCACTGGCCGTCCGGCTGGCGTTCCTGGGATATCAGAGAGCCGTCGCTTTGCGCGCGAAAGGTGATCCAGTAGCGGACGTTGAGTTCCTTGCGGCCGTCTATGCAGACGAAGTACTGATCCCGGCGCTCCGCAGTTAAGACGAAATGGTTCCCGTCGGCGGTGTAGACGGCGCCCGGTCCGACTATGGAGTCATATTGTCCGATTGTGCGGCCGTCGAGGACGGCATCGGCTCGGTGGCTCGGGGAAGGCGAGGATTTGCCGGCTGTCACCTTGGGCGAGACGTCGGTTGCCATGACAGGATCTGAAGCAATGTAGAAGAAGTGGCGGCTGTCCGGAGAAAACTGGAATCCGTAAACCGTTCTCGCGGGGGTATACTCCACACCGTCCACGACCATGCACCAGTTGTCACCCTTTTTCGCTTCGCAGGCGAGGCGGGAACCGTCGGGGCTGACGCGAGCCGAGCGGATATCGTCGTACCACGGGCTTTCGACGCCATCGCTGACGAGGCAGAGTTGTTTGCCGCGGCGGAGTCCGTAACGGGAGTGCCCCTTGGTGCCGTCATAAAAGTATGCGACGCCGTCATAGCCCGGGCGTTCCTCACCGTGGTCGATAACGACGGCGCTGCGACCGTCTTTTGCCCAGTAAACAAGGGGCTCGCCGTCGTTACCATAGGCGAAGACGTACAGGTTGTCATGGTGCGAGCCTTCGACCTTGTCGTGTACGACGAAACATTTGCCGGCGCGCTGGGCGACGTAGGATGCGCCGGAGTCGGTAAGCGAAAAGCAGCGGAGGTCGACGGAGTCATACATTGCGCCTTCGACGCCGTCATAGACGACACACCACTTTTGTCCTTTGCGCGCGGCATAGGCGAAGTGGGAAGAATCAGGGCCGAAGAAGACGCCTGCGGCGGCGATTTCGTCATAGGGGCTGCCGGCGGAGCCGTCGATGATGACGAACCAGGAATCTTTTTCGCGGGCGACGTACGTGACTCGCGACGAGTCGGCGGTGAACTGCAGGCGCTGCGAGGGCACGTCGTCAAAGGGCGCGCCTTCGACGCCGTCGATTACGGCGAAGACCTTGCCTTCGCGAGAGGCGATATATGCCATGTGTTTGCCATCGGGGGAGAATACCGGAGGGCGAATGCCGCGAAAGCCGCTTATCGTGTCATAGTCAGGACTCTCGACGCCGTTTATCACCACTACCCATTTGTCGCCTTTGCGGGCGCTGTAGGCGAAGGTACGGCCGTCGTCGCTGAAGGCGAAACGCTGGTAGTACTGGAAAGTCATATGTTCCATACCCGGCATCCGGTCGTCCGCGAAGCCGACCTCGTCATACTCCGGGCCGGGCGCGCCGTCGAAGACCACGAAGTATTTGCCGACATTTTGGGCGACGTATGCGTAATGCGCGGAGTCGGGGCTGAACTCGACATCGTATGAGACCTCGCATGCCATCCCATCCGTGCGGGGGAATTCATAAGGCTCGGTCCAGGCGCCGGCCTTGTCGAAGAGGCGCCCCTCGACGCCGTCGACGACGACCGCTCTTTTGCCGTCTTTTTCGATGGTGCAGGCCCAGCGGGTGAGGTCTTCGGAGATGCTCGTGTTTCCGACGATTCTGCAGACGCTGGGAGGCTCCGTGAAGAAAGGCCTTCTCTCAACGACGGCATTTACATTGTCGAGCGAGACCGAGGAGGGCGGGGCCGGTGACGCGGCGGCCAGAATGAAAATCGCAAGGACGGCGAGAGCCGGAAGGCTGCAGGCACGAAAAACGGGCATCTGTGACGCTGATTTGCAGGTCATGGCCATTCTCCCGAAAAGAAACCGCGCTCCTTTGGGTTAGTATATCGAAACGGCGGAATTGTTCCCGGTATTGTCGGACGGATTTTGAAGAAGAGCAAGCGTGCGGGCTAAGAGGCTGCCCCTAAGTAAACCGCACTGGCAGGGCGGGGCGTGCCCTACGTGGCGGGGGCGTCGAGTCCGGCTTCGCGCTTTATCTTGTCGACGTCGAGTTCGCGGACGTACTCGATGATTTCCTTCCAGATGGAGTGGTAGCCGTAGCCGCCTTTGGTCATTTCCTCAATGGCATCGTCCTTGGACCAGCCCTCTATGACGACGCGGTAGACGGCGAGCATCATGCCGGTGCGGTCGGCGCCGTGCTGACAGTGGACGAAAACGGGGGCTTTGAGGGGGTCGGTGACGATCTTGAGGAATTTGACGACGTCTTCGTCCTCGGGGTGCCAGGTCTTGAAAGAGATGTCTTCGTAGGCGAGGTTGGACCCTGCGAGGAGGTCCCTGTCGGAATTCAAGGCGCGGAGGTTGAGGACGGTCTTAACGCCCATCTCTTCAAGATTGCGGAAGCCGTCGGCGGTGGGCTGAGCGCCGCGATAGAGACTGTCGGTGACTTTGTGAAGATTTGGGAGGCCGGCGACATCGAGCGGGACGGCCCAGAGGGGATTGCGCGCGGGCGCGACGAGGACGGAGTCGGTGGAGGAAAGGCCGGGCGGGGTGTCCGCGGCCGATGCGGGAGGCAGCAGAAAGAGAAGGAGAGCGAAAGAGCAGAAGGGGAACTTCACGGCGGTCATCGTGTTTCCTCCCTGCATAACCCGCAGTGTCACTCAGCAAAAGACCATACATCCGCGTGGGGCAAGCCCCACCCTACAAACTTCATGGTAAGGGCCATCATAGCACAGGCGCGGGGAAGTGTAAAGTGTTGCGGGAGCGGCGCGGGGGGAGTAGAATCGGCCGTTCACGCGGCAAGTCCAGATGCAGGAGAGGGAGCAATGGCATATATACTTCGATTTGTGCAGAGGTATCGCCCGGAGGACAGGGAAGCGTTCATGGCGCTCGAGGCGGAATTTGCAAAGATGGAGATGCGGCGCGACGCATATCCCAAGGGGAGGCGAAGCCAGCCATATGCGGGGCGCGAGCAGACGTGCACGCTCGTGTGGGAGTGCGAGTTTGAATCGCTCGACGCGGCGCAGAAGGGGCTGGAACTGATATCAAACGATCCGGAGCATGAGGGGCTCTACCGCAAGCAGGTGCCGTACATGCAGGAGGCGTACACGGAGATATACGAGGTGCTGGAATTTTGACCGGTGCGGGGACGGCGCAGACGGCGCATTAAGGAGATGGAGATGAGTTTTGTAACACGCGAAGACCTCTACAAATGGTGCAAGGTGCCTGCTGCGAAACTCGCGGGGCATCCCAAACTCGTGACGCCGTTCAGGATGGTCAAGGACCGCGAGGAGATGGGCGCGCTCATGGCGCGGGAACTGGTGGATATCATCAAGGCCAACAACAAGAAGGGCAAGGCGACGCGGGCGATAATACCGTGCGGGCCGAGCTGCTGGTATGCGCCGTGGACGAAACTTGTGAACGCCGAGGACGTGTCGCTCGCGCAATTTCACGTCTTTCACATGGATGAGTGCCTCGACTGGCAGGGGCGGCTTTTGGCGAAGGGGAACCCGTATAATTTCCGGACGTTCATGGAGGAGCATTTTTACGGCGGGATAAAGAAGAAGCTGGCGGTGCCGGTGAAGCAGCGCTGGTGGCTGACGCCTGAGAGTATGGAGGCCGTGCGGGCGGAGATTTGGAGGGAGCCGGTCGACGTGACATTTGGCGGGTGGGGGCAGGACGGGCACATCGCTTATAACCAGGCGAGGCGGCATCCATTTAGCCACGTGACGATAGAGGACGTGGCGAACTCGACGATACGGATTCAGGAAAACAACATCGACACGGTGATAGCGCTGGCGCAGAGGACGTTTGGGACGGCGTATCAGTTTGTGCCGCCGATGTCGGTGACGCTGGGGGTGAAGGAATGCCTGTCGGCGAAGAAGGTGCGGGTGTTTTCGGATACGGGGGCGTGG
>CALMGO010000651.1 GCA_937863625.1 uncultured bacterium | reverse complement strand
GTTTATAATCATCTTCTACTACCTTCCAGTAGCGGCTGCTATACATCCCGGTTCCGTAATTAATAGCGTCCGCTATCTTTTGTGCCTGTGCCCCCGGCAGGCTCGGGATATTCACGAATTTTTCGGCCGGGTAGTCCCCGCCGAAGTTGTCCGTTTCAACTATTCTCATTTTGGGAAGTCCTTGGCTATCGTCATTTGGAATGCTTCAATAGCTTTCTTTCTGGCCATGTCCTTTATTGATTCTGTCGAAATGCTGTGGTGCACCTCCCTTATATCATATAGGTCCACAAAATCATAATAAACGTCCATGACCCGCACTCTAAAATATGCCATCCACGGCATCCCGGGCAAATCAATTCGTTGTGACCATTCTTCCACCATGGTGCCGATATCGAATAAGACAGGGCCACTACTCTCGGATAACAATTTATTATCCAAAACAAATATGTCGGTCTTTGTGCCGGACAGGACGGCTGCTGCCGGTATCGCAGCAAACAGCTTCAGAAATGTGCGTCGTTCCATTATAGGTCCGCCTTGAATTCAGGTTTGGGGGGCACGATCTCGGTCCGCAGGACCTCCTGCGCCGGGATATACCACACGTTGATATTGGCTTCCCCGGCGCGCATCTTGGTGTGGCACACGCCGATGTCCTTCACTGCAAACCACAAGTTTACGCCCTTCAACTCCTCGCTCTTGGTACGCTTCAAGTAGTTGATGAAGTCCTGCGCCCGGAACGCGATGCAGCGCTCCCCCTGATATTCCACCATGACGGGCAGCCCGCGCAACATGGCGCGGCGCTCCTCCGTACTCTGCCCGCGCGAGTTCAGATCGGTCTTGGCCGCGAACTCGCGCAGGCGGTCCCGGATGACGCCGGCCACCGACGCCTCGTCCGGTACCTCAAGTATGCGGGATGCGCCCATCAACGGCTGCAGGATGCGTTCCCACTCGCCGTTCTTTATCATCGGCACCACGCGCGTCAGGCGTTCGGCTATCACCCGTCGCATTTCCTTCCAGTCAAGCAGCGTCTCGGTGTCGATGTTCGCCACCCGTACGTTGTCAATCGTAAGCTCCCACCGTACCGGTTCCGACAGGTGCTTGACCAGATTCGAGAACTCGGGCAGGGCCTCGGATGTCTGCAGCCTCTCGGCGTCCGCGTTCGATATCCCGTGCCGCCTCTTCAAGCATGTGGTGCGGTCGCACAGGGAACGTATCGGCTCCTCATTACATCGGTAATGGTAATCGGGGCGTGCGGCCGAGGCTATGGTGCGCGAGGCTTCCGCTCGGGGAAGCGGCTTCGAGAACGCCGTATCGTTGATGATGCGCGCTCGATCCTCGTACTTTTCAGGGTCCAGCTTCCGCAAGTACACCACCACGTTATAAAGAGCCTCATTACGCGTGCCCTGTGGTGCTCCGCTCGCAATTATTGATTGTATGCAAGGAGGCGCTTCCGGGTGCTCCATCGACAGGTAAGTCTGTACGGCTTCCTCCCCGATGCGTGACTTCTCGGCCAGCGTCAGGAACTCTTCCAGTTCCAACTTCTTCCCCGCACGCACCGCGTAGCGATTGGTGCTGCCGTTCCCCATGTATGGCAGGTTCACCCAATTGCCCAACTGCTTCTCGCCCTTGGCATTGACGGCCAGCCGGGTCTGTTTGGGAAATATCTCAGCATTCGGGTGGCCCAATAGTGCCGCCCATCGGGTGAGCAGCGCGCGGGCACGGGCGGCCGATTGCGTGACTTCGAAGAACAGATACGCGTGTATGCCGCCCGACTTCGACCGGCAGATGACCAGGGGGGCGGCGAGCGCGCGCACCACGTCATCCACCGGCCCTATGGGAATGTCCTCGGTCTGTCCGTGATTGTCGATGTCGATCACTGCCCAATGGCACCGGTCGTCGTCCATGATCGGCACACCACCTATCCCGATCTTGCCCTCCAGATGGGACTTGAAGTCATCCGCCGTCAGCGCCTTGTACTCGGTGTGCATGCGGGCACGTACGGCATCAAACCGTCCCGACGAGCGAGCGTTCGACGTGAAAAGCTGGAACAGCCGCTGTGCTGCCTGTTCAGAACGGGACGTCCGGTCCGATACGTCGGGCTGCTTGGCGGCGATCTCTTTTTTCGAGGTTTTTTTCACGTGTTACTTCTTCCAGGTGGAGTACGCAGCGGATATTGTCGCAGTCGTGGTCTATCTCGCGGTCGGGCGCTATGGCGCGGCCGTTCTTCAACGTCCAGAATATGTGATGCGCGTAGAAATAAACACGCTTTCCATCAACGCACGCGTTCTGGCGCGGGTAGCCGTTCTTGTTGTACTGGCCCACCCATTCAACGCAGCCGCTGTCAGGGTAGATCAGCTTCTTCGCCAGCAGCCGTATGAACCTTTCCTTGTCCTTCCGTATCCGCGTGATCAGCCAGCGAAGCAGCCGGTCCGCCTTTGGGTTGGCGCCCGCACGAGTGGATGAGGCCATGTCAGAAGTCGTCCGGCCAGAAGTAATAATACACGGCGATGACGATGATGCAAATGGCGATCACCACCGTGTCAGGTTTCGTCAGCACTATGTCCATGCCGGTCACTCCATGTAGTTGTAGAAGTAGCGTATGCGGGAAGCGTCCAGCACTTCGGGCGGCACACCGGCATAACGCTCAAGAAGCCCAAAGTAGCGCCCGACGAAACCCTCCCCGTGGGAACTGAATCCCAGACAGTGCGTTACTTCGTGCAGCAGCACGTCCCGCGTTCGCTGCCCCGGCGCGAGTTCGATGTAACCGCGCCCCATGGCGTATGATACCTGCCGGCCGCCCATCGCCGTGCCTTTACCGAAGACGAGCGCGACCTGCGAGTTGCGAAGACGGCGTGGTGCCTCGGTGAGCCACACACGATCGAGCAGCCGTCGCAAATCGGCGTGTGACTCACTCTTGAACGCGCCGTCGAAGTGTACAAACTCGAAGGCGTAGAGCCTGCGGGTGTGAACGGCCGTTATCACAACACCCTCCCCGTCCGACGAAGTTTGCGGGCGATCTTGCTGCCCGCCGGCCGAAGGTTGTCGCCGAAGGCGCCGGGGGTTTTGTTAGTACGGCCCCAACTATTATCCGACCCCTTGTACTTGTCGTCGAAGATCGAAGGTGTTTCGATGTGCACGTCCGGGTGCCTGAACTTCCACCATCGTGCCTTCACAACACCGGCGATGACCTGCAGGTACGAGATGCATTTCCTGATAAAGTTTGTGCTGTAGCCCATGTTATTTCCTTTCAATCGTTGGGGGGCATCTGCCCCACGTCAATTTCGCGGGGTCTTCCGCCACCGCCTTTGCGTGCGGGTTCTGCAGGGCAGGCGGCTTCTCGGCGAATTGCCGGTCGAAGTCCATCGCGGCTTTATGCATGCCGATCCCGAAGAAAATCCCGGCTATGAGCCACACCACACGCTCGCGGCGTTCACTCATTGGACCGTCCCGTGCTGCGGCATGACCTGCATTTCCTGTAACACACCGGGGGCGGTGACTGGCGCTCCCGGCCGGTAGCTGGTGCTGGCCTGTACGGCGAGCAGCCGTGCGCGCAACGCGATCCGAGCCAGCCGTAACAGCATGGCGGCGATGTAGCGCCCGGATCGGTTGTTGCGCAACAAATCCTGCGTCAACAGCGGCACCTGCAAGACTTGCTCATGACTTCCTTCCCCGTGATGAATGCAGTACACCGTAACTTCCGGGGTTACGTCCTTATGATGGCGCATGTTCGTCCTTTCCGTAATGTTTGCCCGTCCGCGCGTCGTGCAGCTTTTTGTGATGGGCGCGCATGCGATTTCCGAGGATCATGCGCTGCTGGCCGTGGTTCAGGTGCGAATACTTGCGCTCCAGTTCCTCCTGCGGGAGCTTCAAGTAAAGGGCTGCGCACTCGTAAGCGTCGGTGAGAGTAGGGCAGTCGCGCAACAGCACCGCCACTTCGTCACCCACATCCTTGACGCCCGACTTGGCACGCACTCTTGCGGCGTCCGACTTCGGCGTCGGCATCTTGCCGTAATTGTGCTTGGGCTGCTTGGACGGCTTGGAAAGGGTGTCGGCATGAACACAAAAGCTCGTCCGGTCCTTAGGGGGCGGGAATTCGGGACCGGGCCGTATGATGGCGTCCGATATCCTGACGTAGCACCCCTCCGCCCACGAGTGCGGCACATACTCCACCCAATAGCGGGATTCCTGATAGAAGACGACCTCGCCCACACCAAAATCCTGTGGGGTGAACTTCTTAGGGAAATGGTGTGGGGCTATCGGTTCGGGTTCGGCACGGGGAACAAGCTTGCCCTTAGGTGTGTTGCTCTTTCCGGGGACAGCCGGTGGCTCCATAGGCGGAACAGGCGGTGACGCCAAAACAATCTCGCCCGTATGTTCCTTTGTAACGGCTGCAGCCTTTTTGCCTTCCTTCTTCGGCGGACGTTCATCAGTCTTCTCCTTGGGTGTGGGTTCATCAAAAAATGCGGCGGCTGCTTCCGCGCGCAGTCGTGCCCGGTCGGCCGGCTTCATGGCGCCACCCCCGGCGCAAAGCCTGTGAAATTGCGACCATCATGCACGAGTTCATCCCACCTGCCGTCCGTGTCGCGGTAGTAGATGCGATGATTGTCGTACCAGCCGAGGATCGAGCGCACGACGCGCTCGGCGTTGTTGGTGATGGACACGCCCTGATCCAGATCGATGATCCAGATGATTCTTTCCTTGGCGTCCACGCGGGCAACCGTCCACTTGGTGGTGCCGGTCGTATTGACGCGGCCGGTGGTCAAATCATGCCTCAGCGTTTCCTTCATTTAATTCTCCTCTATGGTCTATGAGTATATTTCACGGGCGGCGAGCACCAAGGCCAGCGTCAGGCGGCGATCGGGCTTGCCTGACCAGTGCCCGATCGCGTCATCCAGCGAGAATGACCGACATCCGGCGTTAATCCAGAGAACACCGTCGCGGCGCACCAAAGTCTTCCACCAGCCGTCGGCGTAGCCGATGACCGTAATATAAAAGTC
>CALMGO010000650.1 GCA_937863625.1 uncultured bacterium | reverse complement strand
TGCGCCAAGACCCACGAGCCGATGATGGTGCACCCCGGCGAAAAGCCCGGCCTTAACGCCTGGGCCGTCGTCGCCTGGATTCTCGCCGTTGTCGGATGGTGGCCGGGCCTCGCCTTTGTATCCCTTGCAGGGCTGGCGCTCGGCTTTGTTGCGCTCGGCGACATGACGCTTCGCGGCAATACCCAGTCCGGCCGCGCGTACGCCTACGCAGCCATCGCCTGCGCAGCGCTGGGATTCGTCGCGCAGTTGGCCGTGGCCTTCTTCTCGTTTAAGGCCGGCCTCGAGCTTAGCCCCTGGTTAAACCCTTTCAAGTACGTTGGACCGTAATATGCCCGTTACCGACTACGACATCGTTATCGGCCTCGAAGCCCATGCGCATCTTTTGACCCGGACCAAGATGTTCTGCTCCTGCAGGACGACTTTCGGCGCCGAGGCCAACAGCCAGACCTGCCCCGTTTGCATAGGCATGCCCGGCGTTCTTCCCGTCATCAACCGCAAGGCCCTCATGCTCGCGCTTCGCTCGGCCGTGGCCTTTAAGTGCGAAATCCCAGCCACGATGCGCTTTGACCGAAAGAATTATTACTATCCCGACCTCCCGAAGAATTACCAGATCTCGCAGAACTACACGCCCCTCGGTGTAAAAGGGTTCGTCGAAATAGAAACTTCAAAAGGCCGCAAGAAAATCGGCCTCGACAATATCCACCTCGAAGAGGACGCCGGAAAACTCCTCCACCCCGAAGGCTCCGGCGCCGTGTATTCTCAGGTCGACCTCAACCGCGCCGGCACTCCGCTTCTTGAGATTGTCACCCGGCCCGACATGTCAGACCTCGATGAGGTCGAGGCCTACATGGAGACGCTGCGCCGCACGCTCGAGGCGCTGGAGATATCCGACTGCAAGATGCAGGAGGGGAGCCTTCGCTTTGAGGCAAGCGTCTCGCTCAAACCGCTCGGCGCCGCCGAACTCGGCAACCGCGTCGAGGTCAAGAACCTCAATTCCGTGCGCGCCGTCTTGAACGCCCTTGCATATGAAATCGACCGCCAGGCCGCCGCCCTCGACGCCCGCGAACGCATCGACCGTGAAACGCGCCTCTGGAACGAGGAGTTGTCGCGAACCGAGCGCATGCGTTCCAAGGAAGAGGCCCAGGACTACCGCTATTTCCCTGAGCCTGACCTCGGCCCCATAGTCGTCCTCGATGAATGGCTGCAGGAGATATCCGCAAGCCTCCAGGAACTCCCGAACGAACGAAAGTGGCGTTTCGAGGACGAATACGCCCTCCCCTCTTATGACGCAGGCGTTCTGACGCAAAAGAGGGCTATCGCCGACTATTTCGAGGCCGCCGTCGCCGCGGGACGCGCTGAAGTCTCCGACCCGGCCAGGCTCGCCAAGGTCGTCTCCAACTGGGTGATGGGCCAGGTCTTGAAGGAACTCAACGACCGCAAGGTCGAAATTACCGATTTCCCCGTCACACCGGAGCGCCTTGCCGGACTCGTCACGCTTATCGAATCTGGAAAGATTTCCAACACTATCGCGCAGCAGTTGCTGCCGATTATGATTGAGACTGGAGAGGATGCAGGCCGGATAGCCGAGCAGCGCGGAATGCTCCAGGTCAGCGACACGGCCGAGATCGAGAAACTCATGGACGAGGTCCTTGCCGCCAATCCGAAGCCCGTAGCCGACTACCGTAGCGGCAAGAAAGCGGTTTTCGGGTTTCTCGTCGGCCAGGCGATGCGCCAGACAAAGGGCAAGGCCAACCCCCAGGTCGTCGCGGAAATCCTCACAAAGAAGCTTGAAAATTAAGGCGTTTCTGCACGGTTGAACGCCCGCGCCGCAGCCGTTACAATACCACCCTCGTCTTTCTCGCTCCAACGTCTCAGGGGTTGATAATTGTCCGACATGGATATAGAAAGCGTTCCCGGGTTTACCGTCAGAGAGTCCGGCGGAGTGGTCGTACTGGTGCCGGATTTCTTTGGCAGGCTCGGCCTGTCGGGCGGTTTCTCCGCAAGGCGCACAAAGTCCGGGCGGTCGCTTGACCTCGACCTGCGCGGCGATAAAGACACCTCCGCCATTCTTGAAAACCGCCGCCTCGTCGCTGAGGCGCTCCATATCGAGCCTCGCGACCTCGTCATCGCCGAACAGGTCCACGGCGACGTACTGGCCGCTGTCGCCGATGCCGACCGGGGGCGAGGCGCCATAACGCCGGTTGATACCATCCCAGGCGTTGACGGGCTTATTACGACGTCACGGGAAGTCTCGCTTGGCGCGCTTGCGGCGGACTGTGCAGTCGTGCTTATAGCCGCTGAAAACACCCCTGCCGTCGCTCTCGTCCATTCCGGCCGCAAAGGCACACTTGCCAATATCGCCTCCCGCGCCGTCGACCGCCTCAACGCCGTCGGCGCCCCTCCGCAGTCCCTTTATGCGGCCATCGGTCCGGCCATCGGCGGCTGTTGCTATGAAGTGGGGGACGATATCGCGCACGATTACGAGAGCACATTTGCGTGGGCGGGAGAAGTCCTTAAAATAGTGTCCGGACGGGCGCATCTCGATATCCCCGCGGCGATAAGACGCCAGCTCGCTATTGCCGGGGTGAGGCCCGAGATGATCTTTGGTGCCGGCCTTTGCACCGTGTGCAAGAACGACCTCTTCTTTTCCTACCGGAGGGAAGGCGCCGCGGCAGGCCGCAACGCAGGCATAATATCAATCAACCGCTGACAGGATATCGGGGGCGCACGTGACCAGGGACTCGCTTAGAATCGGTTGGGACGAATACTTCATGCTTCTCGCCAAACTCGCGGCTTGTCGCTCAACGTGCCTTTCCCGCCCCACCGGCGCGGTCCTCGTCAAAGGCAGACAGGTCGTCGCGACCGGATACAATGGAAGCGTCCCGGGAGGCGTGCACTGCATCGATGAAGGCGAGTGCTACCGGCGAAGGCTCGGCGCCACCGACGCGGAAAAGCTCTCCTGGTGCCGCGCCTCACACGCCGAGGCCAATGCCGTCGCACAGGCCGCGCGAAGAGGCGTCGCCGTCGACGGCACGACTCTCTACACGACGCTCAGCCCCTGTTTCTCCTGTGCCAAGCTCATCGCCTCAGCGGGAATCGAGCGCGTCGTTTACGAACACCTCTACGAGTCGGCAAACCCCGACCGTGACAAGCATTGGTCTGACACCCTCAAGGAAGCCGACATCGAAACGACACAGTTGACCGTGAGCGCACTTTCCATCGAGCGGGCGTTAGACTTCCTCCGTTCGGATACCTCCAAGCGCCGCCTGAAGAGCGCGTGACTAATGTTTGAGCCGGTCTACTTCAGCGACCAGCTTGTACTGGGAAATCCAGCCTCAAGCGTCGCCGTCGTCACCCTCTGGTCAAAAAAGGAGAAAATTGCCGAGCGTGTCTCCACGGACCTTTTCGCCGTCATGGGGCAACTCTACTCCCCTACCCGCGGCCTCGACCCCCTCGTCAGAAATCTCCTCGCAAACCCCTCGATAAGGCGCCTTGTCATTCTCGGCAACGATTTCACCGGCTCAGGGAAGGCGCTTGGCGACCTTTTCGAGCACGGGTTCTCCCGTGGCGCGACTACCCTCGGCCTTGCATGCTGGCTCGTGAAGTCCGATGTCGAGGCCTGTATCGACCTTGAGGTTGACGCCGCGGCCATTGAAGCGATGAGAGCCGACATCACCGTCCACCGCTCGGACGCCGACTCGCTTCGAGCGCTTTTATCCGGCCTCGCGGCCGCACCCGCCTTGCCGCCATCCCGCAAACGCCTCGTCTTTGACAAGACTCAGCATAAGCCCCCTGTCCTCCCCGCCGCCGACGTCGTTCGCGTCATAAGGGGCGCGCGTGTGGCAGATACATGGCTTGAGATTCTCGCAGCCATAATGACCTTTGGCCGGGAAAGTGCGACACATTATGGTTCGCGGCAAAAGGAAATCATCGACCTCGTCTCGGTCGTCGAATCTGAGGACCCGGAGAAGCCTTATGTGCCGGAATACCTCTCCTGCACCGAGAAAGACCTCGAAGAGTATTTCCCGAAGGTCCTCACCGACCGCGCATATCCCGACACTGCGTACACGTACGGCCAGAGGCTGCGCGTCCATTTCGGAGTGGACCAGCTGGAGTCCATCATCGCCAAACTCGCCGCCGACCCCGATACGAGAAGCGCTACTGCCGTCCTGTGGGACTCCGCCTCTGACAACAAGGGGCACGGCGCACCGTGTATCAACCATATCTGGGCGCGCCTGCGTGATGATAAGGTTTACCTCACAGCGACCATCCGCAGTAACGACATGTACTCAGCGTGGCCGGAAAATGCGTTCGCGCTCAGGAAACTGCAGAGCATGATCGCCGCTGAAGTCTCGCGGCGCTCCGGCCGCGCGCTTGCGCTTGGCGAGCTTGTCACGCTTAGTGAATCCGCCCACATATACGGCGACTGTTGGGCCGACGCCGCGCGTGTAATCGAGCAGTATCGCCTGCGCGAAGCCGCCGCACCGGAGAGCCGTCAGGACCCTGCCGGGAGTTTCGTCATCTCCGTCGCCGACGGCGCCATTGTCTGTGAGCACATAAGCCCGTCCGGCGAGCATATTGACACTTATACCGGACACACTGCGGCGCATATCGCCGGGCTTCTTACCCGCGCAGGAGTCATAACAAGCGTCGCCCACGGCGTCTATGTCGGGCGCGAACTCGCCCGGGCGGAAACGGCGCTTGCAAATTCGGACATTTTCGATTACGTTCAGGACCAGCAGTTAAAAAGAAATCGAGAGGGGAAATAATGGTATTAGGCGCTGACAGAATCATCGAACTTGTAAAGTCGGGCATCGAGGTCGAAACCCCCGAAGGCAAAAAGGCCGTTAAGCCGCTCGTCGAAGGCCTTAGCGACTCACAGGTCGCCGGTATCGAAGGCACCACCGTCGACCTTCGCGTAGGCGCGCTGTACAAACCCGTAAGCGGCGCGCGGCTCCACACCGCAAAGGTGTAGTCGGTGTAGACGCTGGCGCGGC
>CALMGO010000649.1 GCA_937863625.1 uncultured bacterium | reverse complement strand
TTTCGAGGCGGCCGGAGGGGGTCTTCTTGCAGATCATCCCCTGGGTAAAAAGCGCGTCGAAAGGCTCGACAAAACCGACATGCCCGGCGTCGTAGAGGACCTTTACGATAAAGCGGCTGTAGAGGAGGTGCATGACGGCGTGCTCGACGCCGCCGATGTACTGGTCGACAGGGAGCCACTGATTTACGAGGTCGGCGTCAAAGGGACGCTCGGCGTCGCGCGGGGATATATAGCGCAGGAAATACCAGCAGGAGCAGAGCCACTGCGCGATGGTGTCGGTGTCGCGCCGGGCAGGGCCGCCGCATGAGGGGCAGGTGGTCGCGACGAACTCCTCGACGTCTGCCAGGGGGCTGCTGCCGGAGGGTTTGAAATTTACCTTGTCGACGTCAGGGAGAAGGACCGGGAGGTCGGATTCCGGGACGGCGACAACGCCGCATTTGCCGCAGTGGACGACGGGAATAGGCGCGCCCCAGTAACGCTGGCGGGATATGAGCCAGTCGCGTATGCGGAAGGAGACCTCCGGGCCGCCGATATTCTCTTGTGCGAGATAGTCGATGACATGCGGGATGCCCGCGATGTTATTTCGCCCGTCAAAGGGGCCGGAGTGGGCCATGACGCCTTCGTCGACGTAGGCGGCGGTCATCGTATCCGCGTCGAGCGTCTCACCTGCGGGCTCGATGACGACCTCCACGGGGAGGCCGTATTTTCTGGCAAACTCGAAATCGCGCTGGTCGTGGGCGGGCACAGCCATGACCGCGCCGGTGCCGTAGTCCATGAGGGCGTAGTTGGCGACCCACAGGGGGACGGACTCGCCGTTTACGGGATTGGTGACGTGAAAGCCGGTGAAGACGCCTTCCTTTTCAAAATCAGCAGCGGCGCGCTGCATGGGGCGGATCTTTTTGCAGCGTTCGACGAAGTCGAGGACTTCCCTTTCGCGCTCGGTGCCGGAGACGAGCCTGACGACGAGCGGATGCTCAGGCGCAAGCGACATGAACGTGACGCCCCAGAGCGTGTCGGGGCGGGTGGTGAATATGGGGAGCGGGTCGCCGGTCTCGGTGACTGAGAACTCGACGCGCGCGCCGGTGCTGCGGCCGATCCAGTTGGCCTGCATCTGCCGGACGGTGTCGGGCCACTTTTCAAGCAGCGAGAGGTCGTCGAGGAGGCGCTGGGCGTATTCGGTGATTTTGAAGAACCACTGCTCGAGGTCCTTTTGGGTGACCTCGGCGCCGCAGCGTTCGCAGCAACCCTGTACGACTTCTTCGTTGGCCAGCGCCGTCTGGCACGAGGGGCACCAGTTAACGGGGGCTTTCTTTCGATAGGCGAGGCCGCGCTGGAAGAGTTTGAGAAAGACCCACTGGGTCCATTTGTAGTATTCGGGGTGGCAGGTGGCGATTTCGCGGTCCCAGTCGTATCCGACGCCCCATGCGGCGAACTGCTTTTTCATTTTGGCGATATTGGAATATGTCCACTGGGCGGGGTCGGCGTTTTGCTTTATGGCGGCGTTTTCGGCGGGGAGGCCGAATGCGTCCCAACCCATGGGGGTGAGGACGTTGAAGCCTTTTTTGGTCATGTATCGGACGACGACGTCGCCGATGATGTAATTTCGCCCGTGTCCGACGTGGAGAGTGCCGGATGGGTACGGG
>CALMGO010000648.1 GCA_937863625.1 uncultured bacterium | reverse complement strand
GACAGTGCACAGCGAGTTACTCAAAGCGCTTGCCGAGGAAAGGCATCCGACGATACTTGTCGTCGGCGACCTCATGTACGACCGCTACGTCTGGGGCGAGGTGGAGCGGATAAGCCCCGAGGCTCCGGTGCCGGTGGTGCAGTTGGATAACGCAAGAACGCACGCGACTGTCGGGGGGGCGGGCAGCGTGATGCGGGACCTCACGGCGTTGGGCGCAAAGGTGCTGGCGGCGGGAATGGTGGGCAGCGACGCGGAGGGCGAAGATGTGATTTCGACGCTCTCTGGCGAAGGCGTCGACACGTCTCTTATCATCATCGACGAATCGAGGAGGACGACCCAGAAGACAAGAGTCATCTCCAAGGGTCACCACCTTCTGCGGATTGACAGCGAGGAAAAACGCGCGATGAGCAGGGAGTCCACGTCGCGGCTGGTCGATGCGATAGCCGGGCGGATGAGCTCAGTGGATGCGGTGATACTCTCAGACTATGACAAGGGGGTACTCTCAGCGGAAAGCGTGCGGGCGATAGCGGCGGCGGCGCGCAAGGCGGGCAAGCCGGCGTGGGCCGACCCCGCCAAGGGGCGCGATTTTGCGGTGTTTGCCGGGGTGAGCGCAGTTACGCCCAACCGCAAAGAAACCGAAGAGGCAACGGGCCGGAAGATAGCGGCGGGCGTCGAGCCGGCGGACGCAGCGAAAGAGATCATATCGAAGCTGGGTCTTGACGCGGTGGTGATCACGCTCGACAGCGAGGGGATATATTACCAGACGGCGTCGGGCGAGTCGCGGATGATAAGGGCGCGGCCGCGGGCGGCGTATGACGTGACGGGCGCGGGCGACATGGTAATCGCGGCGGCGGTGTACGCCATGGCGTGCGGGATGGAGCTCGGCACGGCGCTTTTGCTGGCGAATTTTGCGGCGGGGATGGAAGTGGAACGGGTTGGGGCGCAGCCCATAGCGCGGCGCGAGATGGTAAGAAGGCTCGAACACGAGGCGAACATATCGTCGGAGAAGGTGCTTCCAGCGGCGGAACTGGCGGAGATCCTCACGCAGCGCAGGAGGCGCGGGGAGAAGGTGGTATTTACGAACGGGTGTTTTGACATACTTCATGCGGGGCATGTGAAGTATCTGCAGTTTTCACGGCAGCAGGGGGATATGCTGGTCGTGGGGTTAAACAGCGACAGGAGCGTCGCGGCGCTCAAAGGGGCAAAGAGGCCGATAGTCGGGCAGTCGGAGCGGGCGATGATAGTGTCGGCGCTGTCGGCGGTCGACTACGTGGTAATATTTGACGATGAGACGCCTGCGGCATTGATAAAGGAGCTCAGGCCTGATATCCTTGTGAAGGGAGAAGACTGGCGGGAGAAGGGAGTCGTCGGCAGCGATACTGTGAAGGCCGACGGCGGGAAGGTGATACTTGCGCCGCTGGTGGAGGGACTTTCGACCACGGGGATAGTGGAACGCGTCCTTGACGCGTATTCTGGAGGGAAGAAAAGTGAATGACGTTGAACGCTGGCTGAGGGAAAGCGCGCGGATACAGCTCGAAGTGGCGGAAACGCAGAGCGAGGATATCGAGAAGGCGGCGGCGCGGATAGCGCAGGCGCTTCGGGAGGGAAAGCGCGTATACATAATGGGTAACGGCGGTTCGGCCGCCGATGCGCAGCACATCGCGGGGGAACTCATCAACAGATTTCTCCTGGACCGCGGGCCGCTGCCTGCGGTGGCGCTGACGACGGATACTTCGGTGATAACGTCGGTCGCCAACGACTACGGGTTTAACGAGGTGTTTTCAAAGCAGGTGGCGGCGCTGGTGAGCGAAGGCGACATCGCCTGGGGGCTGTCGACGTCGGGGACGTCGCCGAACGTGGTGACGGCGCTGAGACTGGCGCGGGAAATGGGCGCGGTGACGGTAGGATTTACGGGCAAGACGGGCGGCGACATGAAACAGCACTGCGACTACTGCATATGCGTGCCGTCGAATTTCACGCCGTGGGTTCAGGAGACCCACATAGTGATGGCGCACGCGGTCTGCGACATAATCGAGAGGACGATATTCGAGGGTTCGCACAGCATAGGCGGTTCGTAGAGAGACCTGGAGAAAAGACATGGCGGAGATGAAATCCTGTTTCGGGCGGGAACTGGCCATGAGATTCGGGCCGGGGACGATGCCCATCGGTGTGGACGCAAATACCGTGCGGCTGGAGTGCTACAGTTGCCCGGACATAGAACATTGCGCCATCATAGTGGACCTTGTGATGAAGCAGCAGCGGCGCCGCGATGAGGAGAAAAAAGCAAGGTGAGCGAGCAGACCGAGCAGGTAGTTCATAAGTGTTTTCGCTGCGAGGCGGCCGTGTCCCAGGAAGACCTGGACGGCGGCAGGGCTTATCTGCGCGACGGGTATTACGTGTGTCCGGCGTGCATGGAAGATATCCGCAGGGGCGTGCAGCACGGGGACATCGACACGCTCAAATCGCAACTGGCGGCCATGACGGCGGAGCTTCGCAACATAAGCCAGCACCTTCACTACGAGGAATTTTCGTGGATGTTCGTGATAGGGGGGGTGCTTCAGGTACTGGCGCTTTTCATACTCTACAGGGCGTACCAGTCGGCAGAGCCGACGGCGACGCTTTTGTGGGCTCTTGTCGTTCAACTGATGACCATCACAGCCTTTATTGTCGGCAAACTCAAATAGAGGCGGGCATTGAAGGTCCTCTTTATCCATCCCAAGGCGTGCGACCGGGCCGGGTGCTGCCACGCCGTGGCATACCTGTCTGCGGCACTCAAAGAGGCCGGGCATGAAACGGCCCTCATAAGCGTCGACACGAAATCCGCGACGCCGTCGGGCGATGATGAACTGCTCACGCGGGTCAACAAGGAGAAGCCGGGTCTCATCGGCTTTGCGGTTGATGCGGGCATGTTCCCCCATGCGGCGGCGGCGGCCGGCAGGATAAGGCGCGCCTTTGCACACATACCGATTGTAATCGGCGGAATTCACGCGACTGACGACCCGCAAGGGGCGCTTGAAACGGGGCTTTTCGACTACGCGTGCGTCGGCGAAGGCGAGGAAGCGCTTCTGGAACTGGTGGAAGCCCTGAGAGCCGGAGACGATACCACCGGGATAGCAGATATCTGGGCTCGAAAAGACGGGACTGTAATAAGTAACGCCGCCAGGGGTCCGAAGGCTCACGTGAAGACACTCCCGGTTGATTACGAGATATTCGATTTCCAGCGCATAATCGATGAAAATGGCGGGAAGGTGAGCCTGTGGGTGTGCGGCGGGGCGGGGAGTCGGTCCGGAATCGCCGGGCAGCGCGACGTGGATGAAATTGTGAGTGAAGTGCGCCGCCTCGTCACCAGGTACGGCAATATCAAACGGTTTTTCTTCGAAGATAATCTATGCGCGCAAGACACGGCTTATGTGCGGGAGTTTGCGCGAAAGTACCGCGAGACCACGGACGTGCCGTTTGTGTGCGGCGCCGATGCGAGATGCTTTGACGGGGAGACCGCCGGGGTGCTCGCCGGGGGCGGATGCGTTGCCGTGGAGTTTACACTGGCAAGCGGCGGCGAAGATGTGCCAGTCAAGGCGCTGGAGAAGGCATGTGCAGCGGCCGGGGGCGCCGGGCTTGCCACGTCGGTGAGCGTCACAATGGGACTTGCCGGTGAAAGCGAAAAGGACCTCGCCGACACCGCGGAGCTTCTGGCGCGGATGAGTCCCGGGCGGATAAGGTGGGCTGTCCATGCAAAGGCGGATAACTCCAAAGCGGCGGGCCTCAAACGGGCAAAAATGCGCGTAGCGTGTCCCTGGTATGTCAACGCATACAGTGAGGACGACCTCGTGAGCAGGCTTTATTCGAGACTGGTACGGGTGCTCGACGGTCTTGACGCGGAGGCGTTCGGGGACTTTGCGCGCGAGGTGGCCAGGCTCGATGACCTCCTTCACCAGGTGCTGGTGCGGGCAGGACACGAGCATTACAGCCTCGGCCATGATGACTGCACGGCGGTGAGGTCGACTTGGAAAGAGTAGAGTATAAAAGAATTCTGGTCTTTGTGCCTAACTGGGTCGGCGATGCGGTAATGGCGACGCCGGCGATCGCCGCGCTCAGGAGGCGGTTTCCCGGCGCGAAGATCGTAGCCCTGGCGCGCCCCTATGTGAGCGGCGTGCTTTCCGGACTGGCCGACCTGGATGAAATAAGGGGGCTTTCGAGTCTCAACAGCGGGGGCTCGGTGGTGTCGCTCGTGAGTGATGCGCGCGCGTTGCGGGGGGAGGGGTATGACCTCGCGGTGCTTTTTACGAACAGTTTTCGGACGGCGGGGTTTGCGCTGGCGGCGGGAGTGAAGGCGCGGCTGGGGTACGGGCGCGACGGTAGGAGCTTTCTTTTGACCAGGCGGGTGAGGCCGGTCATGAAGGAAGGCGACTTTGCGCCGAGGCCGATGATAGACTACTACCTGGAGCTGGTGGCGGTGGTCGGCGCGGACATTTCGGACAGGAAAATGAAGCTCGCGGTCGACGACGCGGAAACGGCGTCGGCGACGGAGGCATTGTCGAGACACGGATTTGACGGCGGGAGGCCGCTGGCGCTTGTGAACCCGGGGGCGGCGTTCGGGTCGGCCAAGTGCTGGCCGGTGGAGAACTTCGCTACGCTCGCGGACGAACTGTCGGCGAAAGGATACGCTGTGATGGTTATAACGTCGCCGCGGGACCGGGCAATCGGCGAAGCAGTGGAGCGGCTCGCCAAAGGCGTGAAGCCGATGATCGAATCGGACATAACGCTGGGGACGATGAAGGGGATTGTGGCGAGGTCGGCGGTGCTGGTGACAAACGACAGCGGACCGAGGCACATAGGCGCGGCGCTGGGGGCGCCGGTGGTGACGATTATGGGGCCGACGGACCCTCGGTGGAGCGCGACCGACTACGAACGCGAGATTCTTCTGATGAAGGACGTCGAGTGCGCGCCGTGCATGCTGAGGACGTGCCCGAAGGACCACCGGTGCATGACGCTTATCGAGCCGGGAGAGGTGGCGGCGGCGGTCGAAGAGGCAGTGGCCACGTGGGGACGCGAGAGCGCCGCGACGCAGATCTGACCGGCGGGGGTATCGCATGTCGAGCGCAAGAGAACGCGTAGAGCAACTGCGAAGAGAGATAGAGCGGCACAACCGCCTTTACTATGTTGAGGCGCAGCCGGAGATAGGCGACCAGGAATACGACCGGCTGTACGCGGAACTTGTCGAACTCGAAGAGAAGCACCCCGAACTCGTCGCTCCGGAAAGCCCGACACAGAGAGTGGGCGGCGAGCCGCTCGGCGAATTTGCCACGGTCGCGCACGCGATGCCGATGCTCTCGATAGACAACACATACAGCGAGGAGCAGCTTCGCGAATTTGACGCTCGCACGAAGAGATTTCTCGAAGATGAAAGCGACATCGAGTACGTAGTCGAACTCAAAATCGACGGCGTGGCATGCACGGTGCTCTACGAAAACGGGACGCTCGTCATGGGTGCGACGCGCGGCGACGGCGTCACTGGCGACGACATAACGGCGAATATCAGGACGGTCCAGGCTATACCGCTGAGGCTTGTCACACGTTCCGGCGACGTGCCCCGGCGAATAGAGGCGCGCGGAGAGGTCTATATGACGAGAGACGAACTCGCGCGCATAAACACAGAGCGGGAACGCGACGGGGAGCAGGCATTTGCCAATCCGCGCAACTCGACCGCCGGGACACTCAAACTCCTCGACCCCGCCAAATGCGCCAGGCGAAGGCTGTCGGCCTTTTTCTACGGGATGGGCGTACATGAGGGGGTGAACTATGAATACCATCACGAAATACTCGACGCCTTCAAGAAGCTCGGCCTGCCGGTCAACCCGCACGCGAAAAGAGTGAAATCGATTGAAGGGGCGATTGAGTTTGCGCGCGAATGGGCTGAAAAGCGGCACTCTCTTGCGTACGAAATCGACGGGCTCGTGATAAAAGTAGACTCGCTTGACCTCCAGACGCGCCTCGGGCGGACTGCCAAGGCGCCGCGTTCGATGATAGCATACAAATATCCGGCCGAACAGGCGGTGTCGACGCTGAACGCGATTAACGTGCAGGTCGGCAAGACGGGGGTATTGACGCCTGTGGCGGAACTGGAGCCGGTGCAACTGGCGGGCACCACGGTCAAACGCGCAAGCCTGCATAATTTTGACGAGATAGAGCGCAAGGACATCCGCGTGGGGGACAAGGTGCTCGTCGAGAAGGCCGGCGAAATTATTCCGCAGGTGGTACAGGTGGTGAACGCGGACGACGCGCATCGCGGGAAGAAGTACGTGCCTCCGACAGAATGTCCGATATGCAAGGGGCCTGTGACGAAGGATGGCGAGGAGGTATATATCCGCTGCGGGAATCTTGACTGCCCGGCGCAGATTAAAGAGCGGCTGAGATACTTCGCATCACGAAACGCCATGGATATCGAGGGGCTGGGCCCTGCGGTCGTGGCTCAACTGGTCGACGGGGGGCTTGTAAGAGACGCGGCGGACCTGTACGGGCTGACAGTGGGACAACTGGAGCCACTCAAAGGAATTGCCACGAAATCGGGCGAGAATCTCGTGGCTGGGATAGAAGCGAGCAAGACACAGGGGCTCGAACGGCTCGTCGCTGCGCTGGCTATCCGCAACGTGGGCACTACGCTTGCGGCCGGGCTGGCTGGGCATTTTGGCAGCATGGAGAGACTCATGTCGGCGTCGGCGGAAGAACTCGTGTCTGTCGAAGACGTAGGCGAGGTGGTGGCCGAGAGCATACAGAACTTTTTCGCAAGTGAAGCGAACCGCCATGTAATCGAGAAACTCAAAGCCTCGGGGGTTTCCATGGAGGCGGTGAAGAAAGGGGCAGTGGGGGGCGTTCTGGCGGGGAAGACATTCGTTTTCACCGGAGAACTCACGAGTCTGTCGCGGGGGGAAGCTGAGGAACTGGTCAGAACGCTGGGGGGAAAGGCATCCACGTCGGTCAGCGCCAAGACGAGTTTTGTCGTGGCGGGGCCGAAAGCTGGGAGCAAGCGTGAAAAAGCGAGAAAACTGGGGGTGGAAATCTTAGACGAAGCGGGTTTTTTGAAGATGGTTGCATATAATAAAGAAATCAAGAAAACCGAACTTTTTTGATATCCGAGCGGGCGAATATGGGGTATAGGACTCCGTGAGACGTCCTTTTGTCCTTGTCACAATGCTCGCTTTGTTTCTCGGCGTCTTTATGACGGCGTCGAGAGACGAAGCAAGACATTATACCAGGATGGCGCTGGTTGACTTGAGTGTCGGCCGGCCGCCAGGTAGACATATTGCCGCTGATTTTCACACTCCCAATATCAATACAGCGATTCTGAACGTGAGCCCCCACGCATGGGCGAGCGATGACGGGCTTCTGGCACTTGCGCAGGTCGAGATGAAGGCGGCGGGTGTCTTTGGAAGCGCCGATGCGGAGGAGGTCACCGCGGAATTTGAGACTCTCGCGGGTGAATATCCCGGCATTCCACTATTTCAATATCGCTGCGGCGCGTACCTTCTGGGAAGGCTGCAGGCCGAACAGCGCGAGTTCATGAAGAAACTCTGCGAATCGAAAGAGGCAAGCGCCACCTTTGACACGCAGGGTCTCACCGGGCGGGCGCGGAAGTATTTCGAGAGGGCGGCCAAGGGAGACATGCATAACTCGCTGCCGTATTACGAGACGGCGTTTTCATATCTCGCGGAAGGGGACAACGACAGCGCGGCGGGGTGGTTCGCAGGGGCGGTGGACGCGCAGAGGCTCGACAGCGGGGACGATGCGGTGTTTTCGGGGGTGGAGCGTCTGCTGGCGGCGGCGCAAGTCCCCGAGCTTGAGGCGAAACTGGTCAAGTACCGCGTTGCTCAATTTGCACCGTCGCTTATGAGCGTGAGGATGGAAACGCTCGTCAGCGCCTTTACGTCGGACAGGTCCGTGAAGGCGACAAGCGCGGGGGATGCATTCGGCAGCCGGATGATAGGGATAGAGGATTTGAGCGAGAAGCTTTTTGCGAACGCATACGTGCTCAGGGAGACGCAGGCGTCGCTTGTGACGTCCGGACTTTTGTGGGGAAGGGCGGCGCGCGAGGCCGTGGTGGCGTCGGATCGGGACCTGCTGACGGAGTCGCGCAGGCGTCTTGCGGAAGCGAGCTATCGCTATGTGCTCACCGGTTGGCGCAGGGCGCAGATCGGGCTTCCGGCACAGCAGAACATAGTTGAACTCGATACGCCGGTG
>CALMGO010000647.1 GCA_937863625.1 uncultured bacterium | reverse complement strand
GGTATCCTGACCATATTTACACCCTTGCGGGTACCTGCAGGAAATTTTTTCAGATAGTTTCCTTCTCCGTCATACAGCTCCAGATACATCTCCCCGCTATATAACTGCTCACATACGTGACCATCTTATCCACTACGTCCTGCTGCCCCGCCGACACCCGCGTCAAAACAACCCTCAGCGGCGCCTCCGCCTCCACCCCCAGCCCCTTGAGTATCGAAAACGCAAAAGCCAATAGCGGCACCAGCGACAATAGCGCCGTATACGAAAGCGCCGACGCCCTCAAAAAACACTTGTTGTCCAGAAATCCCTTCCCCACGAGAAAGCTCACCTGCAGCAGCCGCCGCAAAAATCCCCACGCCCGCCGAGTCTCCCGCCGCTCAAACCAGATCGTCTCTCGCAGGAAAATCGAAGCCCGTTTTATCAGTTCGCTCATGAGAACCCTCCGTTCGCCTCTTATGATATTACCACATATCGCCACCCCAGGCACCAAAAAACGCCCCCCGACATCGCGTAGGATGGGGCTGTTGTGTGCCGCGGCGGGCTCGCCCGCCGTGTGTTGCCCTGCCTTTGTCTGCTTTCCACTCTCTACTGCTCTACTCCCAGCCCTGCCCCCTTCGCCGACGCCGCCCCTATCCCCAGGATGAATTCTCTGAATTCTATCTCCTTGAATTTACCCCGCCGCCATGCTATTCTTTATGGCATGAAGACCCCTTGGCTCAGAAAAGCGATTTACCTTGTGGACATCGTCCTTATCGTTGTCCTTTTCCTTGTTGTCGCACCGCTTTTCTCGGCACAGTCCGCCTCCGGCCTTCCAGAGCCTGTCGATGATTCCTTGAACACCGCCGGCTCGCCCGGCCCTCCGGACGCCATTACCGACGCCGAGGCCGTCGCCATATCCACCAGCGGCGTCATCGTGCCAAAGCCTTCTTCCGGCGCCCCTTCATCCCCCCAGCCCGCCGCACAGACCGTGAAGGACGCTTCCGCGAGCTTCGAGTACATCCTTGTCGGCACCGCCATTGTCTCCAGCGGCCCCGCCGGACCCTATGCCTTCTTCGAGGGTCCCGGAGGAGTCCAGAGCGTAAAAGGCACCAACGACATTATCGGCGGCGCCACGATCGTCATGATTCTTGACGACAGCGTCCTGCTCGAACAGTCCGGCCAGCGTTTCAGAATCACCCTCCAGAAACCCAGAGGCTCCGTCGCGTCCGCAGCGGTCTTCGGTTCGAAACCGCCTTCCCGCCCCTCGGCCTCTCCGCAACCCGAGGAGCCTGCCGCAGAAGACGCGTCAGATGAAGAAGCTGCTGTTGACGACGAATGGGAAGACCCCGACCAGATGGTCGTCTCAGAGGACGATTACCGCGAATACCTCCAGAATTTCGGCAGGTATGCCAACGAGATCACAACGCAGACCCACTATGACGAAGACGGCAATGTCGCCGGCATACTCCTCGCCAGGGTGCCCACTTCGTCGCTTGCCTACCAGAGGGGCCTGCGCGAAGGCGACATCGTCATGAGCGTGCAGGACACCGATATTACCGACGTGGGCGTTGCGCTTCGCGCCGCTTGGAAAGTCCTCGAAGACGAGGATTACCTCGTCGACGTGATCATAATGCGAAACGGTGAAGAGGAAGTCCTCACATACGAGATCTGGCCTGAATGAGCGCCCCGTAAACGAGATTCATCTGCCATGAATCCGCCGGCGAGTTCTGCCTTGTAAGGTCCGCATCGAGTAACGCCAGATTGTCCCGCCCCGTTTCCATTTGCCGCAGAAATCCCACGACTCCCATCAGCCTGACGTTGTTGCATTTTATCGTGGTCTTGCGCATCTCGAGCGCGCCCGGCAGTTCCTTCGCCTCGCCGTATTCGATGAGTTCCACTTCGTTTATGCCGTTTTGCCTAAGAGCATTGTTGATGAATTCGCTCGACCTCGCGTCGTCCACGTCCGCCGAGAGGCGCATCGCCGAAGCCTTCGCCGACGCATACTCCCCGGCAAGCGTTTTCACTTCGCCCAGCCTCCGCGCAGCCTGGTTGGCTTTCTCCGCGGCCAGGCCTCCCCAGTACGAGAGCCCCGCCGCCGCCAGTGCGACGACCGCTGCCGCCGCTCCAAGCCACAATAGCGTTCCGCGCCTTGACTGCCCGCCCATTGGCCTAACGTACATTGCCGCCCCTTTTCGGTGACATTATCAGTTCAAATTCAACTCTGTCCTCGGCCTTCCTCAGGCCCCGCGACTCCGCCGTAAACGTCCCTTCGGCGACGACGTCCTTCACGAGTTTCTCCACTGTCGCCTCGTCTCTCGCGCTTGCCGACACGCTTATCGCCCCCGGAGTGGCCTTGAACTTCCGGCACTCTATCGCGCTCCCTGCCGGCGCGGTCTTGCTGATAACGTAGAGCGCCTTGAGTATCGGCGCCGCACGGCCCCCCATCGCTTTTTCATTTGCGCCCTGCTCAAGTTCGATGAGTCTCGCCTTGAATGCAGCGTAGACGCCCGTCTGAGGCGCTTCTTCGCCCGTTGTCTGCGCCCACACGGCCGTCTCCGCACTCAAAATATCCGTGAGCCTCTCACGCTGCCGGCTCACCTCTTTCCAGTAACCCCAGCCGATGACGCCTATGATGAGCGTTATTATCAATAGCCCCGCCGCCACAGGGGCAAATACCCTGTCAACCGCGCTTTGCCTCCCGTGCGCCGCCCCATAGAGGTCAAATTCGCTCCTCCCCTGCGCCAGTGCCAGAGCCGCCGACAGCGCGCCCGTTCCCGCGCGGAAAATCTCATCCTTCCTCTCTGCCACTGCTTCCTCAAGCGTCCCATCAGCCGGCCGAAGCGCCTGGACCTCAACGCCCGCCGATTTGCCGAGCTCCGCGAGGTCGAGAGACTTCGCCAGTTCTCCCGCCACGAGGACCCTCCCCGTCTCTGCGTCCCCTCCCGCCGCCATGAGGCTCTGCTTGAACCATGTCCCAAGCGACGCCTCCGTATTATCGCCCGACGGTGTCGCAGCCGCCGCCCGTGCGAAAACGAGCTTCCCTCCCGCACAGATGCTCATCTTCCACTCGCTCGCGTTGACCTCCACTATGGTAGCGTGCGCCTCGCCCGTAACCGCCGACAGCGCCGCCGCGGACAGCACGTCCGCCGTCACGCTCGCCAGATTGAGCCCGCGAGAGAGAAACGGTTCACTCACGTCCGACAGCGCCTCGCGAGGCATCGCCGCCACCAACAGCCTGCTCGCCTTGTCGCCGCTTGACGTGATGACAAAATCCACCACCGCAGACTCCACGTCAAACGGCAGTTTCCCGTCCAGTTCAAATAACAGCGTCTTCGCGATAAGACCCGGCTTCGAAAACGGCACCGAAAGCGGCCTCAGGAAGACCTCCGTCCCCGGCAGCGACACTGCTACAGGCGTCCGCCCGTAACCGCCCTGCGAGACCTTTTCCGCCGCAAATGCCGCCCTTGCCGCGAGCGTCCCCGCACCTTCCTCGTAGTCGTAGGTCGCCAGGTCCTTCACGCTCAGGCGCTTCTTCGTCCGCGACACCACCGCGACC
>CALMGO010000646.1 GCA_937863625.1 uncultured bacterium | reverse complement strand
GAGCGCCCGCCTCCACGACCTCGCTCGCCACTGCGGACAGCTGCGACCGGCGCGCGCCGAAGCTGTCGAGCGCCCCCGCCTTTATGAGCACTTCGAGGACGCCCTTACTCATCTGATGCACGTCCACTTCCTCGGCGAGATGATAGATAGAGCGGAACTTGCCCGCCTTCTCGCGCCCGGCGACTATGGCCTCGACGGCTTTTTCGCCGACGCCCTTTAGCGCGGCCAGGCCATAGCGGATCGCCCACTTGCCGCGCGAGGTCTTTACCGGCAGAAATCCCGCTATGCTTTCGTTCACATCCGGCGGCAGTATCTTTACACCTTCGCGCTCGGCGTCTTCCATGAACATCACGAGCTTGTCGGTGTTGCCCATGTCATACGTGAAAGTCGCCGCGTAGAACTCCACCGGCCAGTTGGCCTTGAGATACGCCGTCTGATAGGAGATGAGCGCATAGGCCGTCGAGTGGGATTTGTTGAACCCGTACCCGCCGAAGAAAGTGATGAGGTCAAATATCGACTCGGCGACGTCGCGCTTGACGCCGTGCGCCACGGCGCCGTTTACAAATGCCTCGCGCCTGTCCTCGATGACGTCGGTCTTCTTCTTCGAGATAGCCTTGATGCACGTATAGGCGTCCGACATCGTCATGCCGCCGAGGCCGTTCAATATCTCCATCACCTGTTCCTGGTACGCCATGACGCCGTAGGTGTCCTTGAGGATGGGCTCCAGCAGCGGATGCTTGTACTCGATCTCGGCCTTGCCGTGCTTGCGCATGACAAAGTCATCGACCATCCCGCCGCCCAGCGGCCCCGGACGATAGAGCGCCACGCACGCGATGAGGTCGCTGAATTTGTCGGGCTTGAGCCTGCGCAAAAGGTCGCGAATCCCCGAAGATTCAAACTGGAACACGCCGAGCGAATCCCCGCGGCTCAAGAGGTCAAATGTCTTCTTGTCGTCGAGCGGTATCGCCTCGATATCAAGCTTCACGCCGTGGTCGGCCTCTATCAACTCCGCCGCGCGGCGGATGATAGACAGCGTCTTGAGGCCGAGAAAGTCCATCTTCAAGAGCCCCACCTTGGGCAGGATGTCCATCGCGTATTGCGTGATGCGCCCGCCGCCGTCGGCCGCGTAGAGCGGCACGTACTCTTCGAGCGGCTTGTCCGATATCACCACGCCCGCTGCGTGAACGCTCGGGTGCCTGGCCAGCCCTTCGAGCCTGCGCCCTATGCGGAACAGTTTTGCGATCTGCGCGTCGTTCTGGCATGTGCGTTCAAGCTCCGGCTCCGCCTTGAACGCGCTCTCAAGCGTCGTGCCGAGCGTGCTCGGTATCAAACTGCACAGCCTGTTTACCTCCGGCAGCCCCACGCCGAGCACCCGCCCCACGTCGCGAACCACGCCCTTGGCCGCCATCGTCCCGAACGTGATAATCTGCGCGACCTTTTCCTCTCCGTACTTGTTCTTGACGTATTCGATGACGCGGTCGCGCTTCTCCTGGCAAAAATCAATATCGATATCCGGCATCTCGCGCCGGCTCTCATCCAGAAACCGCTCAAAGAGAAGGTCATACTTGAGCGGGTCGAGGTTCGTTATCCCCAGCGTGTAACTCACGAGGCTCCCGGCCGCGGAGCCCCTGCCCGGGCCGACGGGAATCCCCTCGTCCTTGGCGTATCGCACAAAGTCGCTCACGATAAGAAAGTAACTTGCAAACCCCATCCGGCAGATGATGTCGAGTTCCTTGGCAAGGCGCGCCTCGGCCGCCTCGTCGCCTTTGCCGTAGCGCGCGACAAGCCCCTCGCGGCTCAGTTGCTGCAGGTACTCCTCCGGCGAGAGCCCGCCCGGCGGCTCAACGCGCGGGAAATGAAGCTCTCCGAACGGCATTTCGAGATTGCACATCTCGGCGATGCGGACCGTGTTTGATATCGCATCAGGATAGTCCGCGAAAAGCGCCGCCATCTCGTCGCCGCTCTTGAAGTAAAATTCCTGCGTCTGGAAACGCAGGCGGTTCTCGTCGCTGACGAGTTTGCCGGTGTTGATGCACAAAAGCGCGTCGTGCGCCTCCGCGTCGTCCTTGCGTATGTAGTGGCTGTCGTTGGCGGCGACTAACGGGAGGTCCAGTTTCTTCGCGATGCGCACGAGCCCCGGCAGTATCCTTCGCTGCTCCGCGAGACCATGGTCCTGCAACTCTATGAAGAAATGCTCCCGGCCGAATAGCCCCTTGTAAAACTCCGCCGTTTCGAGCGCCCTGTCTTCGTCCTCTATCAGGAGATAGTGCGCCACCTCGCCGCCGAGGCAGCCCGACAGACACACAATGCCGTCGCTGAGTTCGGACAGGATATCCCGGTCTATGCGCGGCCGGTAGTAAAACCCGTCCGTGTACGCCGTCGACGCGAGCCGCACAAGGTTTCTATAGCCGTCGATGTTGCGCGCCAGAAGAGTCAGGTGAAACGACGCCTCCGAAGCGCTCCTGGCCTGCTTGATAAACCGGCTCCCCGGCGCGACATAGGCCTCGTAGCCGACGATGGGCTTTACGCCGTGAGACAGGGCCTCTTCGTAAAACTCCACCGCGCCGAACATATTGCCATGGTCGGTGACGGCCAGCGCAGGCATGCCAAACTCCTTGGCCGCCTTTACAAGCCCCTCCGGCGTGGATGTGCAGTCCAAAAGCGAGTAATGACTGTGAGTGTGCAAATGTACAAACGTGTTGTCGGGCATAGCCGGCCTCCGGGAATTGTCGTGTCATATGCTCTGTTGAAAAGGCTCTTCCGAACGCCGATGGAGTGAAATTGGTGACTGACTCCGGAGCCCTTGTTGCTTCACCTTGCGCCTTATTGGTTCCCGGAAGTGTCTGTCACCAATTCACGCCCCCTCTGCAAAAGCCCTGCTGCTGATATGAGCCTGCCTTTTCAACGGAGCAAGTGCCATAAGTTTTAGCGGTTGGCCGGGCTCGGCGCAAGAGAAAAGAGAACGTTATCCGCCACTAAATCTTGTGCCGCAGGTATTGAGGGCCACTACACAAGGGGAATGCGCCCGAAGGCTCTTATGCGCCGCCATTTTTGAGAATGGACAGTATTTCGTCCGCCGACGACGCCGCTGCAACCGCATCTCTCGTCCGCTCGTCGGCAAAGGCCTCGGCCGTTGCCCCGAGCATCTGGACATGTACGGCAGGGTTACTCTCCGGAGTGACAAAGGCGAAAATTATGTGGACGTCCTCGCCGTCGACTGCTTCCCAGTCGACCCCCCGACGTGATATCCCGAGCGCCGCGACAGGCGCATCCACGAGGCTTGTTCGGCAATGTGGTATCGCCACCCCCTGCCCTATTCCGGTCGTCATGAGGCCTTCGCGTTTGACGAGATCCGCCGCGACCTTGTCCGCACCGTCCGGCAGGTCCGCCATGGCCGCCGAGACGAGTGTGCGGATTATCTCCTCTTTCGGCGTGCCGGGGCTTATGCCAAGGACAATGCGGGATGTGTCGAGAAGTTCTGACGGTTTCATGCGCCCTCCATCTAAAACGATACCCCAAAAGGCACCCTTAGTCAACCGCCCCCGTCTCCTGCAGCGCCATCTCCGAACGCCAATTGTGTGAAATTGGTGACTGACTCCGGAGCCCTTGTTGCTTCATCCTGCGCCTTGTGGGTTCCCGGAAGTGTCTGTCACCAATTCACGCCCCCTTTGCGAACATCTTTCCCAAATTTGTTGCCGGCCTTTTCAGCAGAGCAGGAGAACACCATCTACATGGTCGCCGCCACTGCTTGACCAAAGGCATTGTGACCCTCGGCCTCCGCTTTGGCCGTGGCCGACATCGAGCGCACAATCGTCGTAAAGACCGCCGAACGGTGGTTGACCTTGCCTTCGTTGTGGTCGAGCTTTACTTCACTCGCGGCCGCCAGCACCCGGTCAAGCACGAGGCGCCCCTCGCGTATCATGCCCGTCACCTTGAAGATGAACGGCATAAACCGCCTCGCCTCGGAGTCATGCGGCCAGGAGCGGCCATAGAGCTTTTCCATGATGAGCTGGGCGTTGTGGCTCACCTTGTCAAAATCCGGGGGCGAACCCGCCTTTCCATGGTTTCCGGGTGTTTCCAAAAAGCCTTTCACGAGGCTTTTTGCAGATGAAGATGAAGGCGCAGAAGAAGGTGAATAAGAAGAAGGAGGCGTTACGTCGGCGTCACCGCCGCAGCCTGCCGCCTCGCTTTCGACCGGCGTGTCGTCTGCATTTTTGCGCCTTTGCCTGTAGCGCTGTTGCCGTAATGCATTACCACGCGAGCTCTTATGCTCCCTGTGCATCCGGCGGTTGACCATCACTATCGCGCCGTCGCGCTCGGCAATGTCGGCAAAAGCGAGAGTGTTACAATCCGCGATAAATGCGTCACGCTCTTCGGCCGTGCAGTTCAAGACTCGGGGAAATTCGTCCGGCGTGACGACGAGCTTCCCGCGCTCGTCTTCGAGCCACATGAGGCAGACCGCGTTAAACCATATCCCCCGCGTCGCCGCCCGCGCCCGCTGAAGCGCCGAATCGGTCAGCACGTCGCGCACGTACAGTTGAAAGGCAGGCGCTTTCTCGTTACCCATTTTCATCTCCTTTGTCCCGGGTAAACACTCCCTCTACATATGGCGTGGAGGTAACGTCTAACGCAGCGTTACGAGCGGCCGCCGCGACACCCGTCAGCGCAAGTCGTTACCCGTAAAGGAGAAGAAAATCTGCCATTAACGTATTTTTCCTTCGCGGATGGTAACGTTTGCGGAGTTGTTTTTGCTTGCTAACGCGCCCGTTACGGCGAAAATCTCGCCCAATGGATACCGCGAGACGAAATTCTCCGTCACCGCACGGGATGCTCATCGAGGCCGCCGGGCCTGTGGGCCGCGCCGTCGACATACTCGTGCTTCTGGCGGCCGTAGCGGCGGTCTTCACCGCAAGCGCCTTGGCGGGAGCAGGGTTCCTCTGGGGCCTGCCGTCCGCGTCCCACGTCCAGTCATACCACCCCGACGAGCAGAATGTCACCTACAGCCTGCGCAACATGGACCCCGCGCATTTTGATTTCAATCCGCAGTTTTTCGGCAACCCGATCTTTTTCACCTACCAGGTAGGGGCGCTCGCGCTCGCGGCAAGCGCCGTCGGCATCCTGCCGCGCGAGACCGGCGAGGAGTACTGGCTCACGCACCCGGGCGCCGTGCGCAGTTTCTATATCCTTGGCCGCGCACTGTCATTCGTCTACGCGTTGCTTGCGGCATTTGCGCTCTACGCTCTGACCCGGCGGGTGTCGGATTCGCCGCGCGCTGCGCTCCTCGCGGTGCTCATCTTCGTCTCGCTTCCGGTGACGGCCGTCCACTCGCACTACATGACGGTCAATGCCTCCGCTGTTTTCTACTCGCTCATGGCGCTTCTCTTCGCGCTGAAGATCCAGGAGACGCCGCTCTGGCGGCACTACGTCCTGGCAGGCGTCTTCGCCGGACTTGCCATCTCGACCAAACTCAATAACGCCCTTCTCCCGTTTGCGATTTTCGCAGCGCACATGACCGCCCCCTGTAAAGGCGCACGTTGGAAGAGCATATTTTCACGAAAGATCGTCACCGCCGCTTTCGTAACTGCGGCAGCGTTCTTCGTGGGGTCGCCGTACTACGTCCTCGACTACGCCTCGGTCGCCGCCAACCCGCACAACCAGATGAATATGACCGCGCTCGCCGACTTCTCGACGGCGCTGTCTGTCGTCTTTCGCGACTTCGCCAACCACATGACCGCCGCATGCGGCTGGGCTTTTGCTGCGCTTCTCATCATCGCACTTCCCGCCGCCCCCTTTGTCCTCCGCAAGAGATCCGTCCCGCTTGTGGCCGTCGCGCTGCCCTTTCTCCTCATCGGCGTCAAGTCCGGCTGGTGGGCGTTCCCCAGCCGCCTGTGGCCGCTTCTGGCCGTCCTGACAGTTTGCCTCGCAACGATGACCGCGGTGAAAACGGCATGGCTTCGCTACGGTGTGGCTGTGCTTGTCGCGGCGGGGCTCGTCTCGACCGTCGTGTGGAACGCCGCCTATCTCGGCCTGACGTCTGGCCGTCACGTGCGGGAGGAGTCAAGCGACTGGATTCTAAGGACCATCCCGCAAGGCGAGACGATTATCGTCCTTGATACGCCGTATTTCGACGACCCCAATCTCGTCTACGAGGTCGCCGTCCATGGAAGGTATCTCTCGCCGCAGTCGGCCGAACCAGTCCATTACGATATCGAAAACCTCAAGGGGCGGTTCGATCTTCTCCCGGACGCGCGCGGCTCGTGGTTCGTGGTCCCACAGCGCTTCGAGCCGGAGATAGAGAAGCGCGGCAGCATCAATATCCCGAAGTACGCTGCGGGGAACGGCTTTACCGAGGTGACGGTCTTTAAGAGGGATTTCACAGCGTTCGGCGTGACGCTTCGCGACTGGGTGCCCGCGGACATGGTGCAGGACTATCCGGTGTATATATTCCTGCGCATCGAGCCGCGGACGTAGACGGCCTCGGGGTAGATGCGTGGCACTGGTGGCTTGCCCGCCAGTGTGCTGCCTCTGTGTGCATCGTTTAGCCGCCTCTGGAGGGGTACCCGCCTTCGGAGGGGGCGCGTCGCGCCCGTTTCCCCGCAGGCGCGCCTTTGCCTTCAGGAACCGCCCTACTCCCCGACGATCACCTCGCGCGAGCCAGTTATCGTGCCCCACAGTTCGCCCGTGTCGTACGTGACTTCTATCGTCAGCGTCTCTCCGACCTTCGCATCGTCCGGTACTCGCCACGAGTACCCGCATGTGACACTTCACCCAAACGGCATGACGCCCTCGGCGATAACGGAACCGGCAGCGTCTCTCACCGTCACTTGCGGCTCATTCCTTTTGCTGTCTCGAACAGCATCGGCGGCGTCAGAACGAACCGATACGCCTCTGATGCGCAGACCCGATTCGGGGGATTCAAAGAGCGCCTCGCAGTCGACATTCTCACCCGGCCTGACCGGCTGGTCCTTCTCCGGTTTCGTGAATACCACTTCCGGCGCTGCCGCCAGAACCACTCGCGCGCGCCCCTTTTCAGAGACTTGCAGATTCCCCGGCTCGCTCCTTACAGCGTCGCTCCAATCAGCCGAGCAGGATGCCGCTCCCTTGGTGATTATCAGCCACAGAGGCCCGTAGTGTCCCGCAGGCACCGCGAATTCGCCGCTCTCTTCCAGCAGTCTTCCGCCGGCCATCAGGAAGGGAGTCGTTCCACTCACCGCAATCAACTTCACCGTAATGCCTTTCCACGCCCCGTCCATCTCAACCGCAATCGTACCTTTTTCTCCGACGTACTCTTCCACGGAGAGCGTCTCCCCCCTCGGCGACGGGGGTAGGCGGTACACGTCTCCATTGATGCTCCACAGGTTGTATTGAGCGTAGGGCGCTACTCGCCCGGGCCCATACTCTATGACCTGTGTCGCGTTCATGTCATCGTAGTTGCCGGGGAATTGGTTCGCGAGGAAGACCCAGCACTGAGTCCCACCGAGCGTGACGTCGGCTCTGCGAATATACTCGGCTACGTAGAGAGTCTTGGCTTCCCCGTCGGCGTCTGTCGTCAGCCGGACGACAAGCGAACGCGGCGGCTCATCAGGCCTGACCCGAAAGGTAAACGGCTCGAATACGAGGCATTCGCCTTCCATATACGGGCCCGTGCGGCTGCCTGCAGGAGGGTCTGCCATGAGGCCCACGGACTCGTCCGTGTCAAAGACACCATCCGCATTGCGGTCCACATAGAGCCGGTCATACCCGGTTCCTTCGCCTTTGCTCTCGTCGACGAAGAACCAAAGAGAACCGCGTGTACGGTCCCCGGTTTGGTAACTGACCCATGCGCTGCGCGCGCGATGGGAGACCAGTGGCGGCGCTTTCGGCTTCGCAGGCATTCCGCGCTCTGGCAGAAGGTGTGTCGGACTGCCGAATGAAAGCCGCTGGATGAGCCGCGCGTCGCCATCGTAAAATGGCATCGCCTCTGTCGGGAAAGTGCCGACTAATTCAAACGCCCCCGGCTGCTGCGTGACGTCGCCTTCATCCTCCTGGGCAAAGGCCGGCCACGCCGCTGCAACGACCAGCGCCGCGACACCAACCGCCAGTATCACAACTCGCTTAACGCATCTCGTCATGTCCTGCCCCCAAAGACCGATTGGACTGCTTTCCTCCGGCAACAGTGCCGCCTTTACTCCCCGACGGTCACCTCGCGCTTGCCCGTTATCGTGCCCCACAGTTCGCCCGTGTCGTACGTGACTTCAATGGTCAGCGTCTCGCCGACTTTCGCATCGTCCGGTACTCGCCACGAGTACCCGCATGTGCCGCTTCACCCAAACGGCATGGAGCCCTCAGCGACGATGTTGCCTCCGGAGTCTCGCACCGTCACCCGCGGGTCGAGTTGCCTGTACGATGATGGAGAGTTGCCCTCGTCCAGGCGGATGGATATAGCGCGGACGCAGAGTTCCAGCTCGGGGCACTCAATAAGCGCCTCGACGGCGACATTGCCGCCC
Source organism: uncultured bacterium (assembly GCA_937863625.1). Lineage (GTDB taxonomy): Bacteria > Planctomycetota > DG-23 > SLPQ01 > SLPQ01 > CALMGO01. The sequence goes on along the minus strand of CALMGO010000646.1, from coordinate 7,499 downwards.
CTACGGACGCTCATCCGCTTCTCGGGCTTACTGAATACCACTTCCGGCGTCGCTTCGAGTGTAAATCGTCTGCGGTCGCCACTGGACACCCGCAACCGCATGGCGTGTTTGTCCTCCTGGACCGGGAGCCGCATCAGAAAGGAAGTTGTCACTCCTTTTGTAACCGACATCCCGGCCGCATAGTAGCGCCCCACAGGAGCCGCGAACTCGCCCTTCTCTTCCAGTAGCGTTCCGGCCACATCCAGGGAAGGGTTGGCCCCGCCCATGGAAAACTGCTTCACCGTCGCCCCCTTCCACGGGCCCTCCATCTCAAGCGCGACCGTGCCCTTTTCTCCGACGTACCTCTCCAGAGTCAGCGTATCCCCCCTCCATGCCACGGACAGACGGTAGACCTCCCCGTTCGTGCTCCACAGGCTGTGCTGCCAGGACTCGCCTATCTCCCCCGGCGCGTATTCAATAATACGCCGCCCGAGCTGCTCGTCGAAGTCGCTGGGAAACCACGCGCTCATAAAGACGCTGCACTCTACGCCCCCAAGCGTGACCCTGGCGCGCCGGAGACCCTCGCCGGCGAAAAGATATTCGCTTGACCCATCGACGTCAACGAGAAGCCGCGCGACTACTCTCCGGGCGGGTCCGTCAGGTTTGAACTGCATTTCGAATGGCTCAAATACGACGCACTGCACACCTGGGGATATCGGTACGATTGCACCTGCAGGAGGGTCTGCCATGAGGCCCACCGATTCGTCGGCGTCAAACACACCGTCTGCATTGCGGTCCGCATACAGCCGGTCATGACCTGCCCCTTCGCCTTTGCTCTCGTCGACAAAAAACACTACGGGAGGCGTGTCCCCCTGTTTTGCATCATCGTAGGCCTGGGCATATCGCGCGCGAGGCGATACGAGAGGCGGCGCTTTCACTGTCGAGGCCACTTCGTCCACCGGCACGAGGCGTAACGCCCTGCCGCGCGACAGATACCCGAGAAACGGTATGTCCCCGTCATAAAAGGGAATCGCTTCGGTCGGGATATCGCCGACCAGTTCAAACGCCCCCGGCAGTTGCGTAATGTCGGGTTCCTCCTCCTGCGCGAAGGCCAGCCACGCCGTTGCCGCGCTCACAGTCAGCACAATAGCGACTGCCAGTACCACGATTCGCCTGCCGTATTTCGTCATGTCCCGCCCCCAAAGGCCGATTTGTTCGGACTGCTTGACGGTACGATAACACAGGGGGCGCTCATTTGTCTAAGTTTTTCCGCGATTCCACGGGAAGCACACAGCCGCGCAGGGCGGTTTTGCTGGACGATGGCGGCCGTATCGGTATAATTGCCCGGCGTGGGGGGGAGGAGGCATTCCGCCGGCCGCATCGCCGGAGGACGGTTTCCAGTAGCAGCAGGGAACGATTCACGAGGTCTTGCCGCATGTGCACGGGACGCGCCTGTAGTGGCGCATGTGCCGCGGCGCAACCGGAGGAGCCAGTCGAATGGGTCTTACCCTTGCCGAAAAGATCCTGTCGGAAAACCTCTCACGCGAGGTGCACGCCGGCGATTTCGCGGTCTTTAACGTAAATTTGTGCCTCCTGCAGGACGGCACAGGGCCGCTGGCGGTCAGGCAGTTCAAGAAACTCGGTTTCGAGAAGGTCTTTGACCCCAAGTCGGTCGTACTCTTCCTGGACCACGCAGCGCCGAGCCCCAAGGCTGAACTCTCAAACGACCACATGCTCCTTAGGGAGTTCGCCCGCGAGACCGGCTCGGTCCTCTCCGACGTCGGCGACGGCATCTGCCACCAGGTGATGAGCCAGTACTATACCTCCCCCGGCGATATCCTTATCGGCGCGGACAGCCACACCGTCACCGGCGGCGCGCTTGCCGCGTTTGCCACCGGCATGGGTTCGACCGACGTCGCGGTCGGCATGGGCCTCGGCAAGACATGGCTAAAGGTCCCCGTTACCGTACGCGTCCAGGCCACAGGCGACATGCCGCTGGGCGTCTACTCCAAGGACATGATACTTCACATCATCGGCACGCTCGGCGCAGACGGCGCGACTTACAAGGCGCTTGAATTCGGCGGCGACACCATCGAAAAGATGTCCATGCCCAGCCGCCTCGTCCTCGCCAATATGGCCGTCGAGGCAGGGGCCAAGGTCGGCCTCATCGCCTCCGACTCGACCACACAGAAATACCTCGAAAAGTACGGCCGCGCCGCAAAGTATCGCGAGATAAAGCCCGACGCGGACGCCGCATACGAATCCGTCTTTGAAATCGACTCCAAAACGCTCGTACCCCTTGTCGCCTGCCCCCATACTGTGGACAACGTCAAGCCCGCCTCCGAACTCAAAGGCACCAAGGTCCACCAGGTCTTTATCGGGTCGTGCACCAACGGGCGGCTCGAGGATCTCGCGCTTGCCGCGTCGATGCTTCGCGACAAGACGCGCCACGGCGACACGCGGCTCATCATCGTGCCGGCCAGCCGGCGGGTCTATATGGAGGCCATCGAGGCGGGTTATATCAAGACGCTGCTCGAAGCAGGCGCGCTCATCCAGGCGCCCGGGTGCGCCTCCTGCTGCGGCGTCCATGCAGGCATACTCGGCGACGGCGAGGTGTGCCTCGCCACGACCAACCGCAATTTCCTCGCCCGCATGGGCAACCCCAAGTCTTTCGTATATCTCTCAAGCGTTGCCACTGCAGCGGCCAGCGCCGTCACCGGTGAAATTACCGACCCGAGGGAGGTCCTCTAATGCGCGGAAAAGTCTGGAAATTCGGCGACAATATCTCCACCGACCTTATCGCCGCGGGGAGGTTTTACCACCTGCGCTCCAATATGCCCGAGCTCGCCAAGCACTGCCTCGAAGACGCCGACCCCAATTTCGCGCCTAATGCCAAACCCGGCGATTTCGTCGTAGGCGGCAGGAATTTCGGCCTCGGATCCTCGCGCGAGCATGCGCCTATCACCATCAAGATGGTCGGCGCGGGCGCGGTGCTGGCGCAGTCCTTCGCGCGCATCTTTTACCGTAACGCCGTTAATGTCGGCCTGCCCGTCATCGAGTGCGACACGACACAGTTTGACGCAGGCGACCAACTTGATATCGACCTCGCCGGCGGCGTCATAAAGGACGTCACCAAGGGCATCACGGTCACTTTCCACCCGATGGAAGACGCCATGCGCCGCATCCTCGATGACGGCGGACTCGTCGAGCACATAAAGAAACACGGAGACTTCGCGATTTCATAAGGGGCGCGACCCCCGGAGCGCTTATGGACGTTCTTCACGCGGTAGTAGAACTGCTCAAGCGGACGGCGACCGACCTGCCCGCGGACGTCGAGTTTGCGCTGCGCGAGAGCCTTCACCGCGAGAGAGAGCCGCTTGCAGTCTCGACGCTCAAGGTCACGCTTGAGAATATCCGCCTGGCCCGCCATGAGGGCCGTCCCATCTGCCAGGACACCGGGGTGCCGATATTTTTCGTCACCGCCGCGCGCGGCACTTCCTACGAAGGCATGGTGTCGGTTCTCTCCGAGGCCGTGCGCATCGCCACACGCGAACTGCCGCTGCGGGCAAATGCCGTCGACCCCGTCACCGGCATCAATACAGGCGACGGCGTCGGCGACGGGATTCCGGTCGTGTACTTTACCGAGTGGCAGCAGGATTATCACATCATCGACCTGCTCTTAAAGGGCGGCGGCAGCGAAAATATCGGCGCCTCCTACAAACTCCCCGACGCTGCGCTCGCCGCCGAGCGCGACCTCGAAGGCGTCCGCCGCGTCGTGCTCGACGCCGTTAACAGGGCCCAGGGCCGCGGCTGCCCGCCGTATATCGTCTCGGTCGCCATAGCAGGGACCAAGGACGACGCGGCCGTTCTCGCAAAGCGCCAGTTGCTCCGCAAACTTTCAGACCACAGCCCGAATGACGCCCTCGCCGCGTTTGAGGCCGACATCCTCGACGAGATCAACTCGCTTTCTATCGGCCCGGCCGGTCTCTCCGGACGCACGACGGCTCTCGCCGTCAAGGCCGCCGCGCACGCCAGGCATCCCGCGACCTACTTCGTGGATGTGGCATTCGGATGCTGGGCGCACAGGCGTCGCCGTATCAGGCTTCGCGGCGGGGAGGCCGTCTATGAGTAGCCCCGTTATGCTCCGCACGCCGCTTGCGGCCGCTGCCGTCCGGGCGCTTCGCGCCGGGCAGGAGGTCTTGCTCACCGGCACTGTCTTCACCGCGCGCGACCGGGCCCACAGGTATCTTGCCGAGAGGCCCGACGAAGATGGATTTCCATTCGACCTGTCAGGCGGCGTCATCTATCACTGCGGCCCTATCATGCGCAAATCCGTCGCCGCGTGGGAGGCCGTATCGGCGGGCCCTACGACGAGTAACCGCATGGAGATGTACGAGGCGCGCGTCATCACCCGTTACGGCGTCGCCTCCATACTCGGAAAGGGAGGCATGGGAGCCGAGACCGCTAAGGCACTCTCGGACACGGGAGCAGTCTATCTTGCCGCCGCCCCCGGCGCAGGCCCGCTTGTGGCAAAGAGAATCGTCTCAGTGGAAGACGTGTGGAAACTCGATGAATTCGGAGAGCCCGAGGCCATCTGGAAACTCGCGGTGGAGAATTTCCCCGCAATCGTGGCCATGGATTCGCACGGGGGTAATGTATACACGGCGGTCGAGACCCGCTCGGCAAAGCGCCTCCAGGAACTCTTAGCCCGCACCCGCGCGCACCAATAAAAACGGCCCGTACATGCCGGGCCGTCTGTCATGCGAAAGGTCTTTTGTCTACGCGCAGGCTTTCTCGCGCACACCCTTGCGCTGGGTAAGCGCCCTCTCGATATTGACGATGAGGTCTGACGCCTCAAAATCGCGATCCAGCACCGCGTTGGGGAATATCTTCATTACTTCCTGCTTGGGTACGTCGCCGTCGGCCTTAATCAGCACGGCTGGCAAGCGATAGGTGCTGGCGGCGGGGTCCTTTATCTTTCTGACGTTCTGGAAATCCTCGACCGCCTCATCGGCGACCATCAGGTCCACGCGGCGTTCCACGGCTATCGTGGCGCCTACTGCGCCGTTAAGCGCTATCTCCGCCTCAAAGCCGGCATTGTCCAGCACGTCGCGCAGACGGTCCAGAAGCCACCTGTCCTGACTGATAACCAGAATCCTCTTCATGCTCATCTCTTACCCTCTTTCTGTCCCGCCGTCCGGCCTTCCCTGTACCGCCTGGTGCGGCAGGTCCGATCTGGCGAAACTTTGTCTTGAATGAGGACAACTTAGGCGGGCAATAGTTCCTTGCGGTTTAATACACCGTAGAAATAGTCCTGGTTGCCTGTTCTTGCCCCGGCCAATGAAAAATTAGCGCGTATTGTGCTTGAACTTACGTGCTAGTCAAAGCAAAAAACGAAACTTTTTACACTTTCCGGCAAAATATCCGTACGCCGTAACATACTGCCCCCTTGTTTCGCCTGTGCTGTTCCTGTAACTTTAGGCTCTTATTCGAAGTTTATCCTGATGTTTTGAGGCTTTGTCTGCCCCTTTTCTCCATATTGATGGTTGGCAAACCGTTCTCACAGGATGCCTTCACTTTGGACGCATCCACGCCGGCGCTCAGCCTTACCGCCCTCTGATGCGACCCGAGCAGCGGGTATTGATACGTCTATGTCCCCGGATGGATGCGAGACAAGTCCGGCTTCAGTCGGCAGGCACAAAATCGCGCGTGGAGGAGCGCCACGACGCGAGTTCCCTTTCAATCCTTTCAGCCGTGTCGCCGTGTGTTTCAATGAGGTTTGTGCCCTCGCCGGGGTCACTGGACAGGTTAAAGAGCCTGTGGCGCCCGTCCGTGGAGTGATAGTATTTGTAATCGCCGGAGTATATCACCGTGAGAGTCCTCGCGGCCTTTGGCCCGTAGCGTTTGGTCTGCAGGCTGCTCTCGTAGTTCTCGATGATGACCGGATGCTTCGACTCGCCCAGCGCTTCGGCGGTCACGTCCCCGTGCTTCACGCCCGCCGCGTCGAGCACCGTGGCGAATACGTCCACATTCGATACGCGAGAGTCGTCTGTCTCGCCGGCGTGGAGTTGCCCCGGGTACTTCACCAACAGCGGCACTCTCACGCCTTCCTCGTACACTTCATAACTGTGGTCGAGAAGCTGGTGCTCCCCGAAAAACTCCCCGTGGTCGCTCGTCACGATTAAAAGTGTATTGTCGTAGAGCCCCTTGTCTTTCAGCGTACCGACAAGCCGCCCTATCCAGTAGTCCGTGTAGGTCAGTTCGCCGTGATACTGATTTACCGCCGAGCGAAGCAGCCCATCGTCGACTCCCTCCCCCGTGTTGATGTATCTCGAAACAATGTCCTGCCACGGCTGCTGCCTGAGCCTCATGTCGTACGGTGGAATGTCTGGCGGAGCGTCTCCGGGGGTAGTGCTGAGCACGTACATCACCGCCGAATACGGATAGTGCGGGTCCATGTAATTCAAAAAGAGGAAGAACGGCCCGCCGCGTTCGCGTTCGAGCCACTTCCCGGCTCTCTTTGTAACAGTCCGCGCGCTGTAATACGTCTGCAGGAGCTTGCCGTTCATGCCGAGTATGCGGTCCACGTAATCCATCCCGACTTTGTAGACCGGCGACCTCCCCGGCACAAAGAGCAGAAACCTCGGCAAGTCGCAGTAATACGAAAATCCCTGGGAGAGCCCCAATTGCCTGCACAGCCTCGCGTAGTTGCCCGATATCGCCGCCGTGTCATACCCCGCCTCCGACAAGAGCGTCGCCAGCGTGGGCTGCGATGGGTCGAGGGCATTGAAATAGGGGCGGTATTTTTCAATCGTCATCGGGCCCCTGACGGTCGTCGCGTGCGCGCCGTGTTCGTTCGGGTATTTCCCGGTGAAGAGCGACGCATGGCTCGGAAGCGTGCACGAATCGACCGACACGGCGTTGGAAAAGACAAGAGAGTCGGCCGCGAGCGCTTCGAGATTCGGCGTGGTGGGATACGTTCCACCGCAGACGGACATGTGCGTCGCGCGGCCGGTGTCGATGACGATGAGGACTATGTTCGGGCCGACCGCGCCCGCCCCGCTGTGCGCCACAGGCATATCAATCGGCGCCAGCGGCGCTTCACCAAGGCTAACCGCGAGGCCATATAGCCCGCATGAGCATATCACGAGAAAGATCACTGCCGCAAGTCCCGCGGCCCGCGCCGATGCCACTTTCCCCACGACCGCGCCGACCAGGGCAAAGACCGCCAACGGCGCCGGCACCAGGATTATCGCGCTCCACTCCTCCGGCGCGAAGTACGCCGCGCCGCTGCAGAAGAGCATCGCCGTCGCCGCGACGATGAATACGAACGCCCCTCCGCGCTCTCTTCTCCCCGCCAGCGCCCCCGTCGCCAGGGCAAGCGCTACGCCGCAGAGGACGATAGACCAGCCGCTAAGCAGGACCGCCTTACCGAGGCCGTCTTTTGCGGCGATCGCCTCCTTCATGATAAACCCGTGCAGCACAAAGGCGATGGAAAGCACCAGTGACGACATGACCAC
>CALMGO010000645.1 GCA_937863625.1 uncultured bacterium | reverse complement strand
GCGTCTATGTGGAGGACACCGACGTCGGGATGCACGGCAAGCACGGCGCGTATGAGTCCGAGCGAGACGGTGTGTTCACCTCCGAGGGCAATGAAACGCTTGCCGTCGGCAAGAATGCCGGCAGCGGCGCGCTCAATAACTGCGGCGGCGTCTTCGCCGTCGGCATTGGTGATAACGGGCGGCGCGGTGGCTATACCCGCGCGAAAGGCCTCGATGCGGAGTTCGTCATCGTAATGCTCGACCTGGCTGGAGGCGTCGATGATAGCGGCGGGGCCCAAGGCAGTGCCCTTGCCGTATGTGGTGGTTTTCTCGTAGGGGATGCTAAGGACGACAAAGCGCGCCTGGTCGTAGGAGTCAAAGGGGGCCGGCGGTTCGAGAAAGACAGGGTTGCCAGAATGCTCGTCCATGGCGCGCTTTTCCTTATGCAATATATCCGTGGAGCCCTGTCACGCGGGCGGCGGTTACGGGACAAAGACAGCGGCGGCGAGCACTGAGGTCCATATGCCGTTTTTCCCGCCGACAGCAGACTTTGTGATATTGCGGGTGCGGACTATCTTGCCGCTTATGCGCCAGAGGTCTTTTCGTTCGTCCCAAGACGCGTCCTGCTCATAGTCGAGGCCGAGAATGGTGGCGAGCATGGAGGCGGCGAGGTCCTCGGCGTATTCACCGGCCTGTTCATCGGTCTGGCCATGTGAATGGTGCTCGGAGAGATAGCCGTACATATTCTTGTCCGCGGGTATGGCGAGGCCGACGCTTGCAGCGACGAGGCGGCAGTATTCGTTGGTGTCAGCGCGGCTCATGACGGTGTAGACAATCTGGCCGGGCTCCAACTGGGCGATGCCTTCCTTGCGGGAGATGACTTTGCAGCGAGGGGGAAAGATGCTTGAAACGGTGACGAGATTGTAGCATGCGATACCGGCGTTCCTAAGAGCCTCTTCAAAGCTAACCAAATGCTCCCGGTGCCTTCCGACACCGCTTGTCAGAAAAACCTTCGAGGGTGTGAACATCCATAAATCCTCCCAAGCAAACGGCAACAATGAAACGTCCAGGGACAAATGGCAACGTTATAGTTCTTAAGCGCCTGGAGTCAACCTTAAAGACCGGCGCTGAGGAGAAAAAACGGGGGCTCCGCCTTGCGCGACGCACCGGGCGGATATAATGGTTGATGCGGGAGGGCACATCGGCCGATGCGCAGGAGGGCATATGCCATGAGACAGCGTCAACGAGCATTGATAGCGCTTTGCGCCGCCTGGCTGGCGGTTGCAGCGCCGTATGGATGCGGCGGGGAGAGCAAGCCGGGAGCGGCGGAAGAAGGGGCTAAGCCGTACCGGCAGGCCGCGGTGGCAGGGAGATTTTATCCTGCCGATGCCGGAACGCTCGCAGAAAGCGTGCGCGGATACATGGCGGCGGTGGACGACAGCGGGCAAACCGGGCGCGTGCTTGCAGTCATAGCGCCGCATGCGGGGTATGAGTACAGCGGGGTTACGGCGGGGAAGGTCTTTGCACTTGTGCGCGGGCTTTCGGTAAAGCGCGTGGTGGTGCTTGCGGCGAGCCATTTCGGCGGGCCGGCCAACGTGTGGGTGGATGACGTCGACTATTACAGGATGCCTTTCGGGGATGT
>CALMGO010000644.1 GCA_937863625.1 uncultured bacterium | reverse complement strand
TCGCAAAATCCACCCAGTGCTCGCGCCACTTCCGCGAGGCGTCGGTTCCCACTTCCGCCGGGCACGTAAATGGTAACCTTATCGCGTAGAACGCCTTTGCGTTTAGCCCCAGCGCTTCGTTCACGTTGACGAGCGTCCCGTATATCGACTGTAGATACCGCCCCCAGTCGTTTTCTATCTCGCCAACGTCGATGAACTCCTCATCCTGCCCGCCCAACTCTTTCTTAAACTCCTCCCAATCCACGCTCTTCGGGTCCCGCCCGGGGAGGTATGTCTTGAACGTCGGCCTCTCCCTGACCGCCGTCATCCCTCTTGCGTCGGAGAGTTCCTCCGTGTACGCCTCGTTGATGCCCTCCACCGAGCCGTACTTTCTCATGAGAAATTTGCCGTACCTGTCCAGAAGCAGATTGAGGCTGCTCTTGTAACGGTCCGTGTTGAAAAGGCATACAGTGAAAGTCGGGTGCTCCGCGACGAACTCCTTCTTCCACTCCTTGTAATCGCTCACGCGCTGCCTGACGCGAGTATCGCCAAGGTCAAAAGGCACCGCGACGATGTATGGCCACTCTACCCCCGCCAGCGAATACCCCTTGCCGCGTTCGTAAGTGAAATCCGGATAGTTCGTCCCGTGCCGCCTGTTGAAGTCCTCTATCTCGAGATACTTGGCTGCTGCGTACTTGCGGAAAAGCGCATCCTCGCTGTAGAGCCACCGCGGTACTACCTGGTTTTCCATGTAGTCCGCTTTCGAGCAGAACGAAAGCGACAGCATCATGATGAACGGATAAATCATCGTCACGGAGCCGATGAGAAGTATGGCGTGGATTGAGATGACAAGCGCCCGCAGGCGCCATGCCTTCCTGCCTATTGCCGTGATTATCGGCATCTGTTAAAGCCCGCCCTACACCTTCGCCGTCGTGAACCGTACGCGCTTCAATATCTGCAGCTGGTATACCGTAAACCCGATAAGTAGCGACGCGATGAGCCACGCCTCGGCCGTCGCGTAGCCGAATTTCAAGTACATAAACGCGTTGTACCATATCTCAAGTCCGATTACGTGCGTCGCGCGCGCCGGTCCGCCGCCCGTCATCACGAATATCTGCTGCATCGCCTGAAATGCGCCGATAAACGCCCCGACAAAGTTGATGATGATCAGTGGCTTGAGATAAGGCAGCGTTATGTATCTCACCTTGCCCCATGTTGATGCCCCGTCGATATCCGCCGCCTCGTACATCTCCTCCGGCACGCTCTTCAGGGCCGCCAGGTATATCAGGCACCTCGGCCCCGCCGACGCCCACACCATCGGCACGATGATGCACACCATCGGCAGCCACCACTTGCCGCTCGAGAGCCAGTCGCTGCGCTCGAAGCCGAAATATGTAAGTATCGTGTTGAATACCCCCGTCGACGGGTCGTAAAACTCCTTCCACAAAAACATTATCACCAGCCCGCTTGTCACCGCAGGCAGATAGTAAATCAGCCTGTACATCACCTTCCCGCGCGGCACCTCCGCCAGAAGCAGCGCCAGCGCGATCGGCGCCGTAAACTGCAGTCCTATCGACAGCGTCACGTAAAACGCCGTCACCCACAGCGAATGCCAGAATACAGGGTCGGTAAAGACGAGTATGAAATTGTCCAGCCCTATGAATTTCGACTCGCCGATTACCTTGTAGTCCATAAACGCCATGCCGCTGCCCCGCACCAGAGGCACGTACTGCCACACCAGCACCGTCACCACCGCAGGCAGCATGAACGCCCATGCCGCCGCCAGCGACGTCTGCGAAAACTTGAGCCCCATCCGCCTCTTCGTCGCCACCGCGTCGACGAGGCCCTTTATCGACCTGCCCAGCACCACCATGAGCGCCACGAACGCGACTCCCACCGCCGCCATTACCCAGTAGGCGATGCGCCGTCGCCTGTTCATCACCTGTTCCGGCACTTCCTGAAATATCGTCTCGTTTACTTTCTTCACCGACGAAGCCAGCTGCGCCGCCGGGTCCGCATGCTCGTCGGTAAAAATCGAGTCGATGAATATCGCCATCTCCGAGGTCTGTACGTTCGTGTAGTTCGGCGCGTACGGCTCCACCCTGCCGTATTCCCGCGCCGCCTTGTACGCCGCCGTCCACCCCTTCGGCACAAACCGCACAAACTCGTCAGACCCGTACTTCTTCAGCACCACCGGGTCGAGATAGCGCCCCTGGCCCGCCTCCACCAGCGTCTGGGCCCTCAACCGCTCCGCCTCGTCGGATGCCTGAAACTTTATGTACTCCCACGCCGCCCGTATCTTGGCCGGGTCGGTCAGTTGCGAACTTATCCCCCACATCGTCGCGTTGAGAGAACTTGCCCTTATCCCCGTCGGCCCCGCTGGCGTCGGCAAAAGCCCGATATCGTCCGGGTCCATCTCCGTATTCGCGACCGCCACCCCGTCGCTCGTCCATATGAACATCCCTATCCGCTTCTCGGTGTTAAACCGCCTCAGTTCCTCTTCGCCGTCCGCGTCCAGCCACAGTACGCCTTTATATATCCGCCCCTGTTCTTCGAGCCTCGATATCGGTATCTCCTGCTCGCATTCCGGGCAGCGGGCCTTCCCGCTCGCCGTCATTTCGTCGGTTATGTCGTAGCAGACGTTCTTGCCCAGGCATTCAAGATTCCGGCATCTCGTCCACGGCGCCCACCGGAGTTTCTTGTAGTACTCGAGCGCCGTCACGCCCGGCGCTTCGTCGTACACCGCGCGCCACACGCGCTTCAACCCGCGAAGGTCCACTCCCGCTGGCGTCAGCCATGCCTCATCGGGCGCGTCGGCCGGCGGCAGCGCGTAGAGTTCGCCAGTCTGCGGGTCTACTCCGTACTCGCGCACTATGTCGCCGCCCGCCTGCCAGACAAAGTCCATATACATCCAGCCGCCCCACCCCGACATCGGCAGCGACAGCCCGAAACGCCCCTGTTCGGGAAACGTCATCTTCTTCGCGTATTCCCACATCATGTCCCAGTTCCACTTGTCGAGGTCCGGCCCCTCTATCGGTAGCCCGGCCTCCTGAAAGAGCGCCTTCCTGTAGTAGCAGCCCTTGAGTGAGTATCCCATCGGGAGAGCGTAGATGTGAGTGACCGGCTTGCCGTCCACTATTTCCGTGCGCGATACCGCCGGTCTCATCTGTTCGAGTATCTTCGCGCGCGCCTCCGGCCATTCCTCGATGAAATCATCTAGCGGCTGCACAAAGCCTTCCTGGATGTACGAGCCGACCTTGCGAAGCCCCATGGCGAAAAGGTCCGGCCCCGTTCCCCCTGCCATCGCCATGTAAAACGCGCTCGAACTCGCCGGCCCCGCTGCCATTATCCCGCGCGTCCGCACAATCTTTATCTCTGGGTGCTGCCGGAGAAATTCCACGTGTACCGCGCGGTCCGCCCTCACGCTTGGTATGGATACGTCGGTGCGCGGAACGTCCCACATGTTGAGTGTCACTACCGACTTGTCTTCGATCCGCCCCTCGTCCTTGCTCATGACGGTGAGCACGATGATCGCTATGAGGAGAAATCCTGATATGGTCAGAACCTTGCCGGCAAGGTTCCGGTTTCTTCGCGTGACTTCGTCTCTCTGCAGGGATTCCACTCTTTGTGGCTCTCCCGGTCGGGTGCCGCCGTGGCTGAACTGCCCGTCGACCTCGCGGTTGTTTATGCCCGGTGTCTCCGCGTCTCGGCTGCTGCGAGGTCCCCGTCATGCCGTCGCCGTCAGTCTATGACTCCCACCCCCGCTGTCAATCCAATTTCACACCGCTCCCGCCCGCGTGTTTGGCCGTCCGCCCGCGCCGCAATAAAGAAAGCCGCCCACGGCTCACTTGCGCCGCAGGCGGCTTGTTCGTTTCACGTTCCGAATCGCGCCAGCCTAATCCGTGTCGTGCTTGTATATGTGCACGTCGCGTTGCGGGAACGGGATGCCTATCCCCTCCGCGTCGAAGCGCCTCTTCACCGCTTCCATCGTGTCGAAATACACAGCCCAGTAGTCCGCCGAGTTCACCCACGGACGCACAGCGAAGTTCACGCTGCTGTCGGCCAGCGCCAGTAGCCCCACCGTTGCCGCCGGGTCTTTGAGCACGCGACTGTCGCCTGCGAGTATGTCCTCGAGGACTTCCTTTACCTTCTTTATATCAGCGCTGTAACTTGCCCCTATCACCATGTCCACGCGCCTTGTGCCCTTGGCCGAGTAGTTGATGATATTATCGCCGGTAAGTTTCGCGTTCGGGATTATGACGGTCTTGTTGTCCGGCGTCCTGAGCTGCGTCGTGAAAAGCTGTATCTCTTCGACGGTTCCCATTACTCCCGCCGCCTCGATGAAGTCCGCCACCTTGAACGGACGGAATATGATGAGAAGTATCCCGCCTGCCAGGTTCCCCAGCGACCCCTGAAGCGCAAAGCCTACCGCCAAACCCGCGGCCGCCAGCACTGCCGCGAAAGACGTCGTATCGACTCCCAGACGGCTAAGCGCCGCTATCGCCACAAACGTCAGTAACGCTATGTATACCAGATGTCCTATGAAAGATACCAGTGTCGCTTCGACTTTCGCCTTCGTCATGATCCTCTTGACGATGTTTCTCACCACCCGCGCAGCCCAGTAACCCGCCACCAGTATCAGTGCCGCCATCGCCAGTTGCCCGACGGCGCTGAGACTCTGCTTGGCCAGCCAGTCCTTTATCCCCTCGAACTCGCCTCCCATGTCCGCTCTCCCTTCCCGATGAGATCAGCACCTTGCATACTTCGCTCCGCCTTCAATCGACACGTCCGCAGTCCGTCCTGTTCCGCTAAAACCGCTCTACTTCACCACGATGCTTTCTATCGCCTTCCTTATTACAGGCTCCTCACGCGCAAAATCGTCTTTCGCCCCCTCGAAGACCACCATCGCCGCCTTCCCGTCCTTCTCGACAAAGACGAGCAGTCTTACTCCTTCCGACCTTATCGCGATCTCCGCCGCCTTCTGCTCCCCTATCATGTATTCTTCCATCGTCAAGACGGCCGTTTCCATTGCCTCTTTGGCCGCTTCAGCCTCCGCCTTCGCCTCGCCGCCGACCATTTGTCCGGCCGCCTGCCCGAGCACGCCCATCATCTTTGCCCCGACGCTCTGCATGGCCTTTTCCTGCTCGTACGAGGTCTTCACATACTCGCTCAGACTCTCGCCGAGAAGGGCTATGACCTGCACCTCCGCGCTCGGGTAGTCGTTCCTCGC
>CALMGO010000643.1 GCA_937863625.1 uncultured bacterium | reverse complement strand
GTCGCCGACTACCGGCTTGATAAGGAAATGCTCGGCACATCGCGCTTGCCGACCGTTGCATCGCAGAACAATCGGCGGCATGGAGCGGCAAACCATGCGGAGACCATGGACAGTGACACTCGGGTTGACAGGTGAATTCAAACAATAACGAACTGACGCTTATCGAGCACCGCTACAGGACGGAATTTCCCTATCCTATAGCGTCGGCGTTCGCGCGTGTCTGCACTCCGTCGGCGCTCAAGGTACAGGAGATACTGCGTCTGATGTCGGCAGCGGAGGAGGTCGTCAGGTATGCGGCGATAGTGGCAGCTTCGGACTACATAGCGCATTGCCAGAGCGACGAAAGCGGGCTAAAGAGCCTCCGGAAACTATGGATTGTCCCTCAGGGAGCCAGTTTCGGCAAACTCTATGAAAGACTGACAGTGGCGTTGAAACTCCTTCGCAAACGGCCTGAGGGGGTTTTCGTGCCTGAGTTTGCGGGTGTCCAGGCCGATGCGCTCGAAAAGGCCGTGGCGCCGCTTATCGCCGCACGAAATGATTTGATTCACGGGCAGGGACATGATTTTCTAGACTACCATGATTTCATCGACGAGAACCGCGGCCATCTGATGAACCTTGTCGCACAGTTCGCTTTCCTATCGAAATACCAGATGTGCGTGGCGGACCCCGGAGATGACGACGCGGGGCCTTCTCCGGGCGAGGGGCAGGTACTTAAGCTCTGCAGGGGTTCCTCGGGCACCTTTGGTGAATGCGTCGTAACGCCATACGAGCCTGTAAGGCCAGGGACGGTCTTTATCTGGAACAGCGCGTTCACGGAGATGCTCACACTTGCGCCCTTTCTCGTCTACGGTCGGGTCGTCTTTGATGAAAACGACATGCAGCGTGGCCGCAATCAGACGCCGATGGCGACAAGTTTTGAGGGACTGCTCAGGCTGGAAACGCACAATTCGTACAAAAGTCTCGAGGGCGATTTTACGACACGCATAAAGAACTTCGCGCGCCCGACATCCTCTTATGTCACTCGACTGCTCAAGAAGAGTTTTCACAAGGACTCCGGCGTAACGTACAGACGCAGCATGGCAATAGGCGAGGCCGACAGGGATAAGTTCGGCGGGCAGGACGTAGGGTGTCCGGGGCAATTGAGGTTTGTCGGAGCGAAAGAGTCATACGTCGTTCAGCGGCAGCCGGTCGGGCGAGGCGGAATGGCGGTGGTCTACCTCGTCACGGGAGAGTCTAGCAGCGGCATGTTTGCCGTGAAGGCTATGACGCCTGAACTTGAATCAGTCGGCAAGGGCGCACTGGCACGGCGTTTTGCCCATGAGCATGCGTCTCTTGAGACGCTGGATGCGCTGGGTAATGAGAACATCGTCAGACTCGTGGACAGCGGACAGCAGGAGGTCTCGACACCGGGGGGCTTGAAGTCATGCAAATTCATCGTGCTGGAGTATGTCAGCGGCGGCACGCTCGAAGATGACCTCTCCGGGCGCCTGGACAACAGGCCTCCGTACTCATACAGCGAGGCGTTGGCAATAGTGAAGGGCGTCGCCAATGGGCTGGCGGCGGTGCATACCGCAGGCATAGTTCACCGGGATATGAAACCGGGAAATATACTCCTTGCCAGGTCGCAGGAAGCCACCAGTCAAGATAAAGCCGTGGTCGCCAAGATCACCGACTTCGGGCTGGCGATTGAGCGCAACAGAAGCAGCGACCTTCTCTCAAATGTCGCTGGAACACTTGACTACATGGCAAGAGAGCAGTTCGAGGAAAACGGGCCGGCAGTGGGGCCGGAAGCAGACATATACGCGCTGGGCAAGATACTATGCCACATGCTGACAGGAGTCCTTCCGCAGAATGCGGCGGAGGCGGCGCGTCTTGATTTCCCCGTCGCTACGGGAGAATCGACGGGTGCCGGCGAGGCTTTCCCGGTGGAAGGTGTGAGGCAGGTTATTGTCAGCGCTCTGGCGGATATTCCCGAAGACAGATTTGCCACGGTTGAGGATTTTGTCGATGCGCTTGATAATGCAGGGGAAGTAGAGCGGGCCATCTCCCGGCTGGACAAGGCGCAGGTGACTGATGCGCAGGTCAGGAGCGCCTTCGCGCTTGCCGCAACCGGGTACGGCCGGCTCCGTGCGAGCCTCATTCGCTGGTGCGCGGATGATAGCGAGGCGCGACACGACCAGGCCGCCGTCGCCATTTCTGCGTTGGACGGTGACGCGCCGCGTGAAATTGCGTCGCAGGCCGAGGCGGCGCGCACGGACCGGGTGTCGGACAGACGCACCTATTCTTCGCTTATCGCTGCGCTCGCGGCCATACTCGCCGTGCAGGAGGCTTCTCAACCCCGCCTTGGTGCCCAGCCGTGGCTTGACTCGTTGTCGAACGAATCGCGCAGGAAGGTCCGAAATGCTTTTGTGCTTAACAACCTTAATGCACTGAAGGGACGCATCTTTCGCACTTTGTCACTTTATGTGGGCTGCGCGGCATTCTGCTCTGGGCTCTTCTGGGTGCCGGCAGGTTTCTTTGCGGGGAGTGTTTTCTGGGGCACCGAACCCGCGTCGATGTCGAGGGCGGCGACGATAATCTGGCTTGCGGCTGTTTCAATCATGCCCGGGACAATCTGGGGTTCGTTTTTCCCTGCGGCATTCCTTGTGGCGAGGTGCCTGCCGAGACCCGGGCGGCTATTTGTGATGGGGGCCTTATTAGCGGTCGCGTCTCTTGTATCGACAGGTCTTGTCCTTCTCATCTGGGGTGACATCGAACCGGTACGCCCGCGCGACTACTTCCTCGGGTTCGGCATCGCCGTGAGTATACCGCTTGCCGCCCTTTTCATCCTGAAAGAGACCCCTATTGTTGCAAAACGCCTCCCGTCAAAACTATTTTCGTTGTTGATGGTACCCCTCTTCGTGGGCCTGCCGTGCATCATCTTTGGGCTTACGTTCTCCAGCACCGCCATTTCCAGGCACCAGGCGCTGGGGTCCTCTTTCAGCGGTCTGGGGCTGGCCTTCGGGATAGGCCTTGCTGACTACCTGACAGACATGAGCCGGCGTTGAGACACCTGCCTTTCTGAGCGAAAAATACGCCATCTTGGCGGAAAACTCTTGCAAGGCCGCCTGACCGTGTTCTAATATCCGCCTTCGGTGCGTTTTCCCGAAGGAGATCAATGCCATATCCATCGTATGGGGAAGGGAAATGTCATGCATGTCAGAACGTTACTGATTGCTATGCTATTGTGTTTGGCCGCCTCGTCGCCTGCTCTCGCGGGCGGGTCGCAGGCCTACTATAATGGCATGGAAGGCTTTCGGATGGGCACCGGGCCGGAGCCGGGATTCTACCTCACAAACTGGACCAATTGGTCCCACTTCGCAAGGTATAACGACGGAAACGGCCGCCGGCTCAAAGTCACGGCAATGGCGGACATTGAGGGCGACCAGCTTGCCGGCCTGAACAGACTCCTTTATGTATCCCCATGGAAGGTCCTCAACGCAAACTACGGAGCCTACGTTTTTGTCAATACCCGCTATGTTACGCTTGAGACATTCGCGGGAAACGTCACCGACGGTGGCGTCAGCGACCTGCTCCTGAGCCCCCTTCAGTTGTACTGGCATGGAACGAATCTCGACTTGCGAAGCGGCGTTGATTTCTTCGTCCCCTTCCCTGACGGCGTGGGCGCCAACGCATTTGTCGTGGAGCCGCTTATCGCCTTTACCTACAGGACACCGGTCAAGG